>JAHUZY010000360.1 GCA_019264505.1 Phenylobacterium sp.
GGGGGGCGACGGCGGTGAGGCTGAGAATGGATTTGATCATGTGGCTGGCTCCCTTGATGCCGGGAGGAAGCCGCCAAGCGAGGCATGGTTCCCCGCGATCGTCCGGGGAAGAGTTCGCCGTGGGGTTGTCAGCCGCTGCTAAAGCTTGAAGTCAAGCTGCGCCTTAAGGCCGCCCGCCGGAGCCGGCAGCAGCACCAGTTGGCCTGAGACCTGGGCGGTCAGACTGCGCGCCAGCCAAAGACCAAATCGCTCCCGCGATTCCGGTTGGTCAGCCCGCAGCCCTGGCCCGGCATCGGTGATGCTGAGCCTGGCGCCCTCGACGGTGCGGGCGAGGTCGATGACGATCCGCCGGACCGCAGCGCCCTGCAGGCCGTGGGTCAGGGCGTTGGCCATGAGTTCGTTGAGAATCAGCGCGAGGGTGGATGCGGCCTGGTCGCGGATGAGGAAGGGCTCCACATTGACCACGACCTCCACCGCCTGACCGCCCTGGCGGCGGCGCCAGACGGGCGCCATCTCGTCGATATAGCCGGCGAAATCGATGCCCTCAGCCGTCCTGCGCCGTTCCAGAGAGCCTACCGCGCCGATCGCCTCGGCCATCCAGATCATCTGCCGCCGGAGTTCGGCGTCGCTGGCCTTCTGCCCGCGCATCCGCGCCAGGGTGGCCAGCAGCTGCAAGGTGTTGGCCGTGCGGTGCCGCACCTCCGAGGCCAGTTCGGCGGCAGGTCCCTCCGGGTTCTCAGACATCCGATCACGCCCCCTTACATCGGCCGGTGAACATGGCCGCGCTTGAGGCGTTTGTCACACGCCGATGCGAGTCGTCCCGCGGGCGCGAAGACCCCCGGGCGCGTCCGGGCGGTTCGGATGATCGTAAATCAAGGCGCACAGAGGGAGGGCCCACATGGCTGAGAGACACCTTGGACGGAAGCTGGCCGTGATCGGGGCGGTGGCCTTCGCCATCCTGGTTCCAGCCCTCCAGGCCCTGACAGGCTGGGGCCAGAGCGCCGCAGAGTTTTCCGCGGACGGTGACGGCACCTTGAGAGCGGCGGGCTACGCCTTCTCGATCTGGAGCGTCATCTATGCCGGACTGGTGGCCTATGCCGTCTATCAGGTCCTTCCGCGGCGCGCCGAGCCCGCATTGCTGGATGCCGTGGGCTGGCCCTCCGTTGTCGCGACCCTCGGCTGTGGTCTCTGGATCATCGTCTCGGCCGCCGACCTCGACTGGGCCTCGGTGGCCATCATCCTGACCTCGGCGGGGGCGGCGAATTTCGGCCTGGCGCGCGCCCGGACCGCTGGGCTCGGGCAGACAGGCTGGCCCCGGCGCCTGGTGGTCTGGCCTATCGGCCTGTTGGCTGGGTGGCTGACGGCGGCCGCGGCCCTGAACATTCTGACCGTGATGACAGCCGAAGGCCTCATCGGCCCCGACAACGCCCGGGTCGCCGCCCTGGTGGGCGTCGCCGCCGTGACGCTCGCCGCTCTGCTCAGCGCCGTGGCCGTCCGGGTCGCCACCTATGGCCTGGCGGTGGGCTGGGGCCTCGCTGCGGTCGCGGTTGCGGAATTCGGACCAAAGCCTGAGGTCGCCCTGGCGGCGGTCGCAGGAGCGGTCCTTGTGCTCGGCGTAACCGTGGTCCTCGCCCTGCGGCGTCCAGGCGGTCTGCGGGCATAGAAAAGGCGGCCTGGAACGTCTGCTCCAGGCCGCCTCGTCTGTCGTCCTTCAGGACGAACCCTCGGGCTTAGCCGAACTGGTTCATCGTGTTGTGGACGCCGCCGGCCTTCAGCGCGGCTTCACCGGCGAAGTACTCCTTGTGATCGTCACCGATGTCCGAGCCGGACATGTTCTGGTGCTTCACGCAGGCGATGCCCTGGCGGATTTCCTGGCGCTGGACGCCGAGGACGTAGCCCAGCATGCCCTGGGTCCCGAAGTACTCCTTGGCCAGGTTGTCGGTGGACAGGGCCGCGGTGTGGTAGGTCGGCAGGGTGATCAGGTGGTGGAAGATGCCGGCCCGCTTGGCGCCATCGGCCTGGAAGGTGCGGATCTTCTCGTCAGCCTCGATAGCCAGCTCGGTGGTGTCGTAGTCGACGCTCATCAGCTTGTCGCGGTCATAGGCCGAGACGTCCTTACCGGCCGCCTTGTAGGCGTCATAGACCTGCTGGCGGAAGTTCAGGGTCCAGTTGAAGGACGGGCTGTTGTTGTAGACCAGCTTGGCGTTCGGGATCACTTCGCGGACGCGGTCCATCATCGAGGCGATCTGCTCGACGTGCGGCTTCTCGGTTTCGATCCAGAGCAGATCCGCGCCGTTCTGCAGCGAGGTGATGGAGTCCAGGACGCAGCGGTCGGCGCCCGTGCCTTCGCGGAACTGGAACAGGTTGGACGGCAGGCGCTTGGGACGCAGCAGCTTGCCGTTGCGGCTGATGATGACGTCGCCGTTGCCCACTTGCGAGGCGTCGACTTCGTCGCAGTCCAGGAAGCTGTTGTACTGGTCGCCCAGGTCGCCCGGCTCATGGCTGACGGCGATCTGCTTGGTCAGGCCAGCGCCAAGGGAGTCGGTGCGGGTGACGATGATGCCGTCCTCGACGCCCAGTTCCAGGAAGGCGTAGCGGCAGGCGCGGACCTTCTGGATGAAGTCCTCGTGCGGAACGGTGACCTTGCCGTCCTGGTGGCCGCACTGCTTTTCGTCGGAGACCTGGTTTTCGATCTGCAGGGCGCAGGCGCCGGCTTCGATCATCTTCTTGGCCAGCAGATAGGTCGCCTCGGCGTTGCCGAAGCCCGCATCGATGTCGGCGATGATCGGAACCACGTGGGTCTGATAGTTGTCGACGGCCTCGAGCAGGGCCTTTTCCTTGGCCTTGTCGCCGGCGGCGCGGGCGGCGTCGATGTCGCGGAACATCATGCCAAGCTCGCGGGCGTCAGCCTGGCGCAGGAAGGTGTAGAGCTCTTCGATCAGGGCCGGCACCGAGGTCTTCTCGTGCATCGACTGGTCGGGCAGCGGGCCGAAGTCCGACCGCAGGGCCGCGACCATCCAACCCGACAGATAGAGGTAGCGACGGTCGGTGTTGCCGAAGTGCTTCTTGATCGAGATCATCTTCTGCTGGCCGATGAAGCCGTGCCAGCAGCCGAGCGACTGGGTGTACAGGGACGGGTCGGCGTCATAGGCCGCCATGTCCTTGCGCATGATCGCCGCCGTGTAGCGGGCGATGTCCAGGCCGGTCTGGAAGCGGTTTTGCAGCCGCATCCGGGCCACGGACTCGGCGTTGATGCCGTCCCAGGTGCCGTTCTTGCTCTTGATGAGCTCGCTCATCTTGGTGGTGTGTTCTTGGTAGGCCATTACGCTTCTCCTCGAAATCCGCCGGGGATTTGGAGCGCTGCCTACAGGGTCAGGCGGGGGCGGCGAAACCCCCCGCGCGGTTGGGATGTCAAACTTTACAGAAATTGCGTGTAATGTTGTAAGGACGCCACGAACCAAGGAGTTCACGGATGTCCAGCGAACGCCGCCTCTATGTAGGCGCCAACCTCCGGCGGATGCGCCGGGACCTCGGCCTCACCCAGGCGGACATGGCCGCCGACCTGGACGTTTCGGCCTCCTATATCGCCCTGCTTGAGCGCAATCACCGGCCGCTGAGCGCCGAGATGCTGCTGCGGCTGGCCCAGACCTACCGCATCGACGTGGCGGCCCTGGCCGGCAACGCGGATTCCGATGACGCCGCCCGGCTGCAGGCGGTGCTGAAGGATCCGATGTTCGCCGACATCGACCTGCCGGCCCTGGAGAGCGCGGATGCGGCCACCAATTTTCCCGGCGTCACCGAGGCGCTGCTGCGCCTCTACACCGCCTACCAGGAAGAGCAGCTGGCCCTGGCCGACCGCAGCGCCGAGGCCCACGCCACGGGATCAGGCGCGGCCTTCGACGCCCCGGATCCGGTGGCGGAATCCCGCAGATTTCTAGCCGCCCGCCGCAACAACTTCCCGACCCTGGATGACGCCGCCGAGCGCCTGGCCCAGAACGTCGCCAGCCATGAGGGTCTGGCCGGCTATCTGAAGGCCCGCCATGGGCTGCGGGTGCGGCGCCTGCCGGCCAATGTGATGGTCGGCTCCGTTCGAAGGCTCGACCAGCACCGCAAGGAGATCCTGCTGGACGACTCCCTGGACACCGCCAGCCAGACCTTTCAGCTGGCCCTTCAGCTCGCCTATCTGGAAATGCGCGGCGAGGTGGCCAGCGTACTGTCGGAAGGGGGCTTCGCCACCGAGAGCGGCGAGCGCCTGACCAGGCGGGCCCTGGCCAGCTATGCGGCCGCCGCCATCCTCATGCCCTACACCGCCTTCGCCCGGGCGGTGGAGGCCCGGCGCTATGACGTGGAGGCCCTGGCCCGGCAGTTCGCCGCGAGCTTCGAACAGACCGCCCACCGGATGACCACCCTGCAGAAGCCCGGCCAGGAGCGGGTGCCCTTCTTCTTCATCCGGGTGGACGAGGCGGGCAATGTCTCCAAGCGCCTGGACGGGGCGGGCTTTCCTTTCGCCCGGCATGGCGGCGGCTGCCCTCTGTGGTCTGTACACCACGCCTTTCGCACCCCGCGCCAGATCGTCACCCAGTGGCTGGAACTGCCCGATGGGCACCGCTTCTTCTCCATCTCCCGCACGGTCAGCGCCGGGGGTGGGGCCTTTGGCGCCCAGCGGGTGGAACGGGCCATTGCGCTCGGCTGCGCCGCCGAGCACGCCGACCGGCTGATCTATACCCAGGGCCGCCCTGGTCTGGGCGCCGACGCCGCAACCCCGATCGGCGTCACCTGCCGGCTCTGCCACCGGACCGACTGCACAGCCCGCTCGGCGCCGCCCATCGGCCGACAGATCCTGGTGGATGATATCCGCCGGACCAGCGCGCCGTTCGGATTCTCCGACAACTGAGGCTTGAGGGCGGGACCTTCCCGCCCGCCTAGCCAGGCGCGCAAGAAATCCCGCCGACCCGGCGCGGCCCGCGCAAGCTTCATCCCGCGTCTGCGCCGCCCGTCCTGGGCGCAGGGGGCGCGGCGAGGCCGAACTTGTTCACATTTGGGGCTTCAAAGCGCGGCGCTTCCGTGCAGTAAAGCGGCCGAGCAGGAACGCCTCAGCCCCTGAGGCGTCTCCCCGAACGCCTTATCGAGAGCCCGGTTACGCGCATGGACATCAGCAACACCCTTTCGGTCGACGATCTTCTGCACGCCTTTGTCGAAGGCGAGCTGCTGCCGGGGACGGGCGTAGAGCCGAAGGCCTTCTGGGCGGCGCTGGAAAGCGTCCTGGCCGACTTCACCCCGCGCAACGCCGAGTTGCTCAAGCGCCGGGACGAACTGCAGAGCACCATCGACGCCTGGTGGCGCGAGCGCCGCGGCAAGGATGTCAGCGTTTCTGAACAGACCGCCTTCCTGCGCGAGATCGGCTATCTGGTCCCCGCCCCGCCGGCCTTCAAGATCGACACCCAGAACGTCGATCCCGAGATCGCCCGCCTGGCCGGCCCGCAGCTCGTGGTGCCGGTGTCCAACGCCCGCTATGCGCTGAACGCCGCCAACGCCCGCTGGGGCAGCCTCTATGACGCTCTCTATGGCACCGACGCCCTGGAGCCGCCCACCGGCGGCAAGGGCTATGATCCCGAGCGCGGCGGCAAGGTCATCGCCTATGCCCGCCAGCTGCTGGACCAGGTGGCGCCCCTGTCGAGCGGCTCCCACGCCGACGCCGTCAGCTACGCCATCGCCGGCCAGGACCTCGTCGTTCGCCTGAAGGACGGGACCGAGGCCGGCCTCGCCACTGACGGTCAGCTGACCGGCTGGCGTGGGTCGAAGGACGCCCCCGAAGGCGTCCTGCTTCGCCACAACGGCCTGCACCTGGAAATCCTGGTCGACCGGTCGAGCAATATCGGCAAGGACGATCCGGCCGGCGTGGCCGACGTGCTGGTGGAAGCTGCGCTGACCGCCATTCAGGACTGCGAGGATTCCGTCGCCGCCGTCGACGCCGAGGACAAGACGAACGTCTACCGCAACTGGCTGGGCCTCATGCGCGGTGACCTGGAGGCGAGCTTCCCCAAGGGCGGCCGAACCGAGACCCGCCGGCTGGAAGCTGACCGGGTCTATACCGCCCCGGACGGCCCGGACCTGACCCTGCGCGGCCGCAGCCTGCTGCTGGTGCGCAATGTCGGCCACCACATGACCACCGACGCGGTGCGCTATGGCGGGCAGGACGCCTATGAGACCGCCGTTGACGCCCTGATCACCGTGGCGGCGGCCCTGCACGACCTGAAGGACAAGAAGGCCAACAGCCCGGCCGGCTCCATCTATGTGGTGAAGCCCAAGATGCATGGCCCCGACGAGGTGGCGCTGGCTGTCCGTCTGTTCGACCTGGTCGAGGATGCGCTCGGCATCCCCCGCAACACCGTCAAGATCGGCGTCATGGACGAGGAGCGCCGCACCAGCGCCAACCTCAAGGCCTGCATCTACGCCGCCCGCGAGCGGATCGTGTTCATCAACACCGGCTTCCTCGACCGCACCGGCGATGAGATCCACACCGCCATGGAAGCCGGCCCCATGGTCCGCAAGGACGCCATGAAGGCCGAGCCCTGGCTGCCGGCCTATGAGAAGCGCAATGTGGAGATCGGCTTGGCCACCGGCTTCCCCGGCCGCGCCCAGATCGGCAAGGGCATGTGGGCTGCGCCGGACATGATGAAGGACATGCTGGCCGCCAAGATCGGCCACCCCAAGGCCGGCGCCAACACCGCCTGGGTGCCCTCGCCCACCGCCGCCGTCCTGCACGCCCTGCACTATCATCAGGTGGATGTGGCCGCCCTGCAGGCCTCGATGGACTCAACCGAGCCCACGGGGCTTGAGGACCTGCTGACCCTGCCGCTGGCCAAGTCCAACTGGAACGCCGCCGACGTGGCCCAGGAGCTGGACAACAACGTCCAGGGCATTCTCGGCTATGTGGTGCGCTGGATCGACCAGGGGGTGGGCTGCTCCAAGGTGCCGGACATCCACGATGTGGGCCTGATGGAGGACCGGGCGACCCTGCGGATCTCCAGCCAGCACATCGCCAACTGGCTGCACCACGGGGTCTGCACCGAGGCCCAGGTGCGCGAGACCTTCGCCCGCATGGCCAAGGTGGTCGACGGCCAGAACGCCGGCGACGCCCTCTATCAGCCCATGAGCCCAGACCTGGACGCCAGCGTCGCCTATCAGGCCGCCCTGGAGCTGGTGTTCGAGGGCCGCGCCCAGCCCAACGGCTATACCGAGCATATTCTCACCCGGCGGCGCCGGGAGCGGAAGGCGCAGGTCACAGGTTGAGTCCGGGGGCGACCCAAACCCCTGATCACGCGACCAGGGGTCGCTGACCGGTTTAGCTCAGCCTTAAGCACGTCACCGCTAAGCTGGTCGGCTAACCGGAGCCTGGGATGCCGCTGATCGACCTGGACAGGATGAGCGAGGCCGTGGCCGAGCGCCGCAGCGGCGCGGTCGCCCGCAAGATCGGGGCTGGCCTGATCGCTCTGGCGTTCGCCGCCCTCCTGGGCACGGCCGGCCCGATGCTCTGGCTGGCCGCCTTCATGGCCGGACAGCTTCTGGAACGGCGCGCCTTCCCGGCGGGCGTAAGGGTGACCAAACGTAGCGCGCCCTGGTTCCTGTTCCTCGTGGCGTTGAACAGCGCCCTCTTTGGCCTGATTGCGCTACCCGCGCCATTCATGGACGGCGCCTGGGGCGCAGCCGGCGGCGCATGGCTGCTGGCCAGCGGAACCTGCTACACGGTCCTGTCCAATCGGCGTTCGCGGGTGGTCTATCTGGCCTCGGCCCTGCCCTTCGTGGCTCTGATGGGCGTTCTGCTCCTCGAGGCGCACTATGTGGGCGCCGACTCGGGAAGCCTGATGGCCATGTTCGCGGCCGGTCTGATGATGATCGCCGCCGCCGATCTTCTCTGGCGCGAAGCGGACAAGGCCCACGCCAAGGAGCGCGCCGCCAGTCTTGAGAGCGAGCGCCGCCGCCGGGAAGCCGAGGATGCGGTGGCCGCAAAATCGGCCTTCGTCGCCGCCGTCAGCCATGAACTGCGAACCCCGATCAGCGCCATACTGGCCGGGGCGGGAGAACTCAGCCGAACCCTGGACGGGAAGGACGCCCTGAGGGCCGACCTCATCATCGAGGCGGGCGGCATGATGCGCACCCTGCTCAACGATCTACTCGATCAGGCCAAGCTCGACGCCGGACGGATGAGCGTCGAGAGCCTGCCGTATGATCTCCGGCGCCTGTTGGCCCAGCAAATGCTGTTCTGGCGCGCCGAGGCCCGGCGCAAGGGTCTTCGCCTCAGGCTGTCTGGCGCGCGAGTCTGTCCGCGGTGGGTCCAGGGGGACCCCACCCGCCTGCGGCAGATCCTCAACAACCTTTTGTCCAACGCCCTCAAGTTCACCGAGCGCGGCAGCGTCACCCTGACGATCACCGCCGATGCAGGCCAGGCGCTGACCCTCTCGGTGAAAGACACCGGCCCGGGCCTGGACGCTTCCGCCCTCGAAACCCTGTTCGCCCCCTTCCAGCAGGCCCGCCCTGATGTCGCCCGGACCCATGGGGGGACCGGGCTCGGGCTGGCCATCAGCCGCGATCTCGCCAGGCTGATGGGCGGTGACCTGACCGCCGCTTCGGATCCCGAAGGCGGCGCCCGCTTCACCCTGAGTGTGGACCTGCCCGCCGCCGCACCCCCTGGGCCGGTTCAGGAGGCGCCAGCGGGCGGCGACCTGCCGCCTCTGCATGTCCTTGTGGTGGACGACCACGACATCAATCGGCGCGCGGTCGCCGTCATGCTGCAGGACCTCGATATCCGCCTCACCGAGGCCTCGTCCGGATTTGAAGCCCTTGGCCTCCTGGAGGCTCAGCCCTTCGATCTGGTGCTGATGGACTGCCACATGCCCGGCATGGACGGCCTGTCGGTCACCCGCGAGCTGCGCCGCCGCAGCGGGCCCAACCAGCACACACCTGTCATCGCCGTCACCGGCGCCGGCGAACCTGCTCACATCGCCGCCTGCCACGAGGCCGGCATGAGCGACCATGTCCTCAAGCCCATTGAGGCTGCAAAGCTGATCGGGGCCATGGGCCGGGCCCTTTCCCCCGTCGAGTCTGAACTGCTGCAGGAACCGGCCGCCGCGACACGAGCCTGAGCGACCGATTGATCCTGGTCATGGCGCAGGCGTCCTCCGGGGTGTCAGGCTGAGCCCTGGTCAGGAGATCGCCCCATGACGCCGATCCGGTGGGCCGCCACCGCTGTCCTCCTCGCAGCCCTGGGTCTCACCGGGATAGCGGCCGGCGCCTACAGGCAGGACATGGCGGCGGCGCGGGCGCCCCTGGCCGGCAGTCAGGTCATCGACAGTCCGTTTGGCCCGATCGAGTTCGCCGATGTGGGCCGTGGGCCTGTCGTCCTGGTGATCCATGGCAGCGGCGGGGGCTTTGATCAGGGCCTGGCCTTCTCCGAGCGGATGGACCGCGACCGGTTCCGCATCATCGCCCCCTCCCGCTTCGGCTATCTGCGCAGCGCCATGCCGCCGGACGCCACGCCGGAGATGCAGGCCGACGCCCTGGCCTATCTGCTCAATCATCTGGAGGTGGATCAGGCGGTGATTTTCGGCGGCTCGGCCGGCGCGCTCTCGGCCGCCCAACTGGCCCTGCGCCACCCCGAGCGCTGTCGAGGCTTGGTCCTGGGCGTCCCGGCCCTCTACGGACCAAACCGGGCGCCGGAGGAACGGGCCCCCGCCCCCTGGCCCGTCCGCGTCCTGACAGACCTGGCGCTGCGATCCGACCTCGTCTTCTGGATGGCCATCCGCATCGCCCCGGACCTGATGACCCGCATGGTCCTGGCGACCGAACCCGCCGTGCTGGCGGCCGCAGGTCCGGAAGAGGCGGCGCGGGCCAAACGGGTCCTGCGCCACATCCTGCCGATCAGCGCGCGCCACGCCGGCATCGCCATGGACTCCGCCACCGCCGGCAGCCCGCCCCCCTACCCGCTTGAGCAACTGAGCTGTCCGCTGCTGGCGATCAGCGCCCGGGACGATCTCTATGGCACCGCCGACGCCGCCGCCCATGCTGTGGCCCTGGCGCCCCGGGGGCGGCTGATCCTGTTCGATGAGGGCGGTCACCTGTGGGCTGGCCACGACGCCGAGGTCTGGGCCGCCGTCGCCGACTTCGTCGCAGATCCGAGCCTGGCCGTAACCCCGTAGCCTCCCGCCTCGAAGCCTGTCAGACAGCCGCTGAAGCTTGGAGACACGCCCCACATGACCGTCATGGGACTGGACAACGCGCGCACCTACTATGGCGAGGTGCTGACAAGCTCCGGCGACCTGCGCACCGACGCCTGCGCCACGGCCGAGGCGCCGCCCCTGGCTGTTCGCCAGGCTCTGGCCCAGGTCCATGACGAGGTTTGCGCCCGCTACTATGGCTGCGGCCTGGTGGCGCCCCAGGCCCTGGACGGCGCACGCATCCTCGACCTCGGCTGCGGCTCGGGCCAGGACGTCTATGTTCTGGCGCAGCTGACGGGGCCTGCGGGCCACGTGGTCGGGGTGGACGCCACGCCGAAACAACTGGAAGTCGCCCGGCGGCACGAGGCCTGGCATGCGGAGAAGTTCGGCTACCCCTCCAGCAATGTCACCTTCCTGGATGGCGACATCGCACGGCTTGAGGACCTCGAGCTGGAGCCCGGCAGCTTCGACGTCATCGTCTCCAACTGCGTCATCAATCTGGTGGAGGACAAGGCCGCCGTCTTTGCTGCGGCCTGGCGGCTGCTGAAGCCGGGCGGCGAGCTCTACTTTTCCGACGTCTATGCCGACCGCCGCGTTCCCGACGCCCTGCGCCGTGATCCCGTGCTGCACGGGGAGTGTCTGGCCGGCGCCCTCTATTGGGGCGACTTCCTCAGCCTCGCCAAGGCCGCCGGTTTTGGCGATCCGCGCCTGGTGTCAGACCGGCCGCTGGGCCTCAATGACCTGCGGGTGAAGGAGATGGTGGCGCCCATCGCCTTCTTCTCGGCCACCTACCGCCTGTTCAAGCTCGAAGATCTGGAGCCGGCCTGCGAGGACTACGGCCAGGCGGTCCGCTATCTCGGGACGATCCCGGGCTCGCCGGCGGTCTTCACCCTCGACAAGCACCACGCCATCGAGACCGGCCGGATGTTCCCGGTCTGCGGCAACACCTGGCGGATGCTTGCCGAGAGCCGGCTTGCGCCGCACTTCGCGTTCATGGGCGACCGCAGCCGGCATTTCGGCGTGTTCAAGGGCTGCGGCCTCGACCTCCCCTTCAGTCCCCCCGCCGTGGCGGGCGCGGCGGGGGGCTGTTGCTAGAACCTGACGATCAGGGCTGGAAGTCGCGGACGAACCGCTCCAGCAGCCGCACACTGTAGCCGGCTGAGCCGGCAGGTCCGGTGTCGGTGGCCGCCCCATAGGCGACGCCGGCGATGTCCAGATGGGCCCAGGGGGTGTCGCGGCTGATGAACTCGCCGATGAAGTGGGCGCCCGTGCCGGCGCCCGCGCCCTCGCCGCCGCC
>JAHUZY010000278.1 GCA_019264505.1 Phenylobacterium sp.
GGGTCCGGGTGCATTATCGCGACGAGGGCCGTCGCGACGCCGAGATCACCCTGGTCATGGTGCATGGCTTCGCCGCCTCCCTGCACGCCTGGGAGCCCTGGGTCGAGCGGCTCAAGGACGACTACCGGCTGGTGAGCCTGGATCTGCCCGGCCACGGCCTGACCCGGGCGCCGGAGGGCTACCAGTCCAGTCCGGAAGGCCAGGTGGCGGTGGTCGACGCCCTGGCCGCCGAGCTTGGCTTGCCGCCCTTCGTGCTGGCGGGCAATTCCATGGGCGGGGGCGTCGCCTGGCGCTACGGGCTCGCCCATCCGCAGAAGGTGCGGGCCCTGGTGCTGGTCAACGCCGCGGGCTGGCCGCAGGCGGCGGTCGAGGGCGAGGCCGACAGCCGGCCCATGGTCTTCAAGCTGTTGGAAAACCCGCTGGGCCGCAGCCTGCTGCGCAATCTTGATCCGCGTCCCCTGGCCGGTCGCGGTCTTCGTCAGGCTTACGGAGATGAGTCCCTGGTCACGCCGGAGCTGGTGGACCGCTATGTGGAGCTGGCCCGGGCGCCGGGCCACCGGGCCATCCTGACCGATCCCCGCCGCCGCGGCGCCGCCGCACCGGTGACGCCGGAGACCTTCGCGGCGATCCAGGTCCCGACCCTGGTGATGGTCGGCGCCCTGGACCAGGTGATTCCCGCCGAGCGCGGGGCGGGCTTTGCGCAGGGAATCCCAGGCGCCCGGCTGATCACCTACGCCGATGGCGGGCATGTGCCGATGGAGCAGTTGCCTGATCGCACGGCGCAGGATCTGCGCGTCTTTCTGGAGAGCTTGCCGCCGCAGCCCTGAGGCGGGCTGGAACGCGGCCAAAACAAAGGGTGACCGAATCGGCGACGGGGCCGGATTCAGCCTTTGTTCCCTACTAAATATTGTAGGCGCCAAGCGTTGAGGCCACAAGGCGCCAGGCCTGGGACGGGCCGAGCGGGGGGCGATGCGGATATTTGGCCTGCGCATCACCGCAGGGCGCCGCTCCGCCTTGACGGCGCCCGAGGCTTTCGCCTATATCGCCCGCTCTCTTGTGCGGACCGGGGTCCGCGCTTTTTGGTTTCCACGCGAAGGTTGAACACCATGTCGCGCCGTTGCGAACTCACTGGCGTTGGTCCGATGATCGGGCACAATGTCAGCCACTCGAATATCAAGACCAAGCGTCGGTTCCTGCCGGCCTTGTCTCCGGCTACGCTGCAGTCCGACGCCCTGGGCCAGTCCTTCCGACTGCGCATCAGCAATGCGGCCCTGCGCACCCTGGACTTCCGGGGCGGCCTGGACGTTTTCCTGGTCAAGGCCCGTGACGAGCAACTCTCGCCGCGCGCGCTGAAGATCAAGCGTCAGCTCAAGGCCAAGCTGGCTGAGACCAAGACCGCCGCCTGATCGGCGTCGATCTGACGACATGAAAAGGCCGGTCCTTCGGGGCCGGCCTTTTTCGTTGTGCGCGGTCGGGGGCGTTGGCCTCAGGGCGTCCAGTCGAAGGCCAGCAGCAGGGTGCGCTGGCTGGCGCTGAAATTGTCGTCCGACAGGATATAGACCCGGTAGCCGCCCTCCGGACGGGGGACGAAATCTACGCCCTCGAAATTGTCCACGGTCAGCGGCTTGGTCATCTCCAGGCGCGCGAGCTCTCCCGCCGTTCCGGTGATGGACAGGACGATGCGGTTGCCCCGCAGGGGGTCCCAGGCCCGCAGCAGATAGGCGGTCTGGTCGCCGGGCAGGCGCCGCATCGCCACCAGGCCGAACTCCGGCGCCTTGTCGACCTTCGGACCCGCGACGCAAGGGGTGGCCAGGCGGCAGAGCCAGGTCTGGCCGGACTCCTCGCCGCCGGCCACATAGGCGTCAGGGCCGCGCTCGGGATCGGCCGCCAGGGCCTCCAGCCCGCCATTGAGGGGGAATTCGGCGTCCGGCGCCGGGACCGCCCGGGGCGGGCCGCCCGCGGCGGGATAGAGCCAGATCCGCGACTGACGCTCGAAGCTGACCAAGCGATCGCCATTGGCGAGGATCGCAAGTCCCTCGGCGTCCGACATTTCCTTGTTGGGCAGGGGCTGGCCGTCCAGTCCGCTCAGCGGCCGAAGGGTGACGTCCGTGAGGCCGGTCAGGCGCTCGCCTGCGAAGACCAGCTGGCCCTCGATCAGATCGCCTTCGTCGCTGATGGCGGTCAGCCGCCCGCCGGGGCTCACCGCCAGGTCCGACAGGCCATGGAAGCGGGAGGTTTCAGCCGAAGAGAGCTGGAGGCCGCCAGCATAGACAAAGCCGCCGATCGCCGTTTGGCCAGGCGCCTCTGGATTCAGGGGGACGGGAACCGCCTGGATGGCGATGGCGGATCCGGCGGCCACGGGGGCGGCCGGCAGGCTCGCGGGCGAGGGGGCGCAGGCGACCAGCCCCGCCAGGGCGATCAGGGCGCCAAGACGGGGCAGGAGCTTCATGCCAGGGCTCTCCGGACTTCCTTGAAGGTCGAGCCCCGGCCGGGGCCAGACGGCCCCTGGGTGCTCGGAGGCGCCTGCAGCAGGTTGGCGGTGGCGCGGCTCGACTTGCGG
>JAHUZY010000295.1 GCA_019264505.1 Phenylobacterium sp.
GCCGCACCCTCGAACTGGGCGCCAGCTATTCGACCCTCGAAGGCTTCGGCGTCGATTCCCGGTGGAGCCGCTACAACGTCCTGGGCCGGGCCGACACGCTGGCCCTGGTGGCGAGGCTCTCGGAGCTTGATAGCCGGATCGGCGGCGACCTGACCCTGCCGCACTGGCGTCGCGCCGCCCAGACCCTGCATCTGAACGCCGGCGCCTACCGCAATGAAACCGACGCCTTTGAGGAGACAGGGGTCGGCGTCGGAGCGGACCTGCGTCGTCGCTATGGGGCAAATTCCTTTGTCACCATCGGCGCTTCCCTCGATTTCTCGCGAAACGACGAGAAAGAGGCGCGCACGCTCTCGCCGCTGGGTCGTGACCTGATCACCGCGGCGGTGTTCGGCGCGGTCTCCCTCGATCGCTCCAACGACCGGCTCGACCCGACCCAGGGCTGGCGCGTCGACACCCGGCTGGAGCCGACCTACATCGCCGGCGACGAGGCCTTGCCCTATCTGGAAGTCTCCGCCCAGGGCGCGGCCTATCTGCCCCTGGACGATCAGGCCCGCACCGTCATCGCGGGGCGCCTGCGGGTGGGCAGCCTCGTGGGCGGCGAGCTGCCGGATGTGCCGGCCTCTCGCAGGTTCTACGCCGGCGGCGGCGGCTCGGTCCGCGGCTACGCCTATCAGGCGGTGGGGCCACGCCTGTCCGACAACACCCCCCGCGGGGGTCTGTCTCTGGTGGAGGTGAGCCTGGAGGCCCGTCGCAAGCTCACCGATCGCTGGGGCGTGGTGGCCTTCGTGGATGCGGGCTCCGTGGGCGATGAGATGACACCCAATGGGGACAATCTCAGCGTCGGCATAGGCGTCGGCGTCCGCTACGACCTGGGCTTCGGGCCGATTCGGGCCGACATCGCCATCCCCCTCGACGCCGACAAGCGCGACGGCGCCTTCCAGATCTATCTCAGTATCGGACAAAGCTTTTGAGTCTCGAGCTTGAGCCCCAGGATGAGGTGGTGACGAAGGCCCGCCCGCGCCTGAAGCGCCGGCTGGCCGTCGCCGCTGTGGCCCTGTTGGCCCTGATCGGCGTCCTCTTCGCCGCCGTACGGTTCGGCGCCATGGCGCCGCCGACCATGGGCCTGATCGAGGCGCGCACCGATGGGCTCGCCATTGGCCGCTTTGGCAATCTGAAGATTGAAGGGCTTCAGGGTGACCTGTTCCGCGATATCCGCATTCGCCGGCTGACGATCACCGACGAGGATGGGGTCTGGCTTGAGGCCGACAACATCGCCTTGCAGTGGAACTACCTCGAGCTGCTGCGCCGACGCTTTCACGCCGAACGGCTGACCGCCGACGAGGTGAGGCTGCTGCGCAGGCCAACTCTGACGCCCAAGAAGGACGAGACTGGCGGGTTGCCGGTCCGTATCGTCATTGACCAGGCCCGCCTGCGCCTGGCGGTCTCGCCGGCGTTCAGCTACGAGCGCGGCCTGTTCGACGTCACCGCCCTGCTCGACGTGCGTCGGAAGGGACGGGGCCAGTCCGGGGAGATCAGCGCCCGCAGCCTGCTGCGGCCTGGGGATCACCTGGACGTCGCCTTCGATCTCGGCCCCCGGCGGCCGCTGCTGGTCGATGTTTCGGCGCTGGAGGCGCAAGGGGGCGCGATCGCCGGCGCCCTGGGCCTGCCGGCGGACCAGCCGTTCCGGCTTCGTATCGACGCCGAGGGCGAGGGGCCGGACGGGCGCTTCGAGGCCCTCGCGCAGTCCGGCGCCACGACCCCGCTGCGGGCCAATGGCGGCTGGAATGAGCTCGGCGGCCGGGCTGTCGGGCGGGTGTCGCTGGGCGCCTCAAGCCTGACGGCGCCCCTGGCGGCGCGCCTTGGCTACGAGGTCACCTTCGATATCCAGGGGCAGGGGGGGGAGGACGGCCTCTACGCCATGACCGCGCGTCTGGCGGCCGACAACCTGACGGCCCGGGCGGTTGGCCAGGTTCATCCCGGCGACCGGCGGACAGGTCCCCAAGGCCTGAGCCTGGTGCTGCAGACGCCGCAGCTCTCGCAGCTTACTGGCGGCCCGGAGATGGGCGCTACGCGACTGTCCGGCGTGCTGACCGGAACGCCGGACGAGCTCACCTTCGAGGGTGATGTGTCGGCGAGCGACCTTGCGACAGGCGGCTACAGTCTGGGGTCGGTGGCTGGTCCGGTGAGCCTGGAGCGCAATCGACGGGGGATCGCCATCGAGACCGACCTGCGGGGCGCAGGCGGGGCAGGCGAGGGATACCTGAACGCCTTGCTGGGCCCCCAACCGTGGGTCTCCCTTGACGCAGAGCGCCTGAGTGACGGGCGTCTGCTGGTTCGTGAGCTCAACGCCACGGGCGAAGGCCTTGCCGTGGATGCCCGCGGCGGCCGCGGGCTGCTGGGCGGCCTGAACGCGCGGGGAACCGCGCGTCTGTCCAATCTCGCCGCGGCGCGGCCTGGCGCGGCGGGGCTGGTGAACCTGACCTGGTCGGCCGAGCGCGGTCGCCGGGAAGGCCCCTGGAGCCTGCGCCTGGAAGGCCGCGGCGCCGACCTGGGCACAGGCTATGCCCAGCTTGACCGTCTCCTGGGGCCGACCCCACAGTTGCGGGCCAGGGCCGACTATGCCGGCGGTCGTCTCGCCCTGCAGGAGGCCAGACTCAATGGCCGCGCCCTCGAGGCGGAGGCCGCGGGCGTCTATGGTCCCGAGGGTGACCTGCGGTTCAAGGTCGACTGGTCGGCTGAAGGCCCTCTGCAGGCTGGTCCGGCCGAGTTCGATGGATCGGCGGACGGCAGTGGCGCTCTGACCGGGACTGTCTCGGCGCCGAAGCTCGACCTGACCGCCCGGTTTGATGAGGTCGATCTGCCCCGGATGCCGCTGAGGCAGGCGGTCGTGACCTTGAGTTTCGGCCGCAGCCAGGCCGCGGGCTCGGCAGGCCAGGTCACCCTGGCGGCGGAGAGCCAGTATGGCCCGGCCCGGGGCCGCGCCGACTTCGCCCTGCCCACCTCGGGCGTGGATCTCCGGCGTATCGATGTGGATGCGGGCGGGGTGACGTTGCAGGGCGACCTCAGCCTGCGCCGCGCCACGCCGTCGCGGGCCGACCTGCGTCTGGCTATCGGACCTGGCGCAATCCTGGCCCGCGGCGCGGTGACCGGCGAGGTCCAGATCGTCGATGGCGTGGATGCGCCCATGGCCGATCTCGATCTGCGGATACGTGACGCCGTCCCGGTGGGCAGCGAACTGGCCATCGTCGCCGGCCGGCTGAGCGCCCAGGGTCCGATGGACCAGCTGGCCTATGAGCTGTCGGCCAGCGGCGGTCATGGGGGCGAACGCTGGGACATGGCCGGCGGCGGCGCCCTGGCTGAGGCCGAGCGCGCCCGCACCCTGACCTTCATGGGGCGGGGCGCCTATGGGGGACGCGAAGTGTCCACCATCCAGCCGGCCATCCTCCGCCTGGGGGGCGATGTCCGTACGGCGCGCATCCTCCTGGGGACCGAGGATGGCGGACGGGTGGATATCGACGGCCGACTGGCTGGCGCCATCGCCGATGTGGAAGCCGAGATCACCAATCTCGGTCTCGATGTGATCAACCCCGATCTGGCCGGACGCGTGAACGCCAACCTCACCCTGTCGGGCCGGGACGGCGAGCTGGTCGGCTCCCTCGGCGCCCGCCTGGCGGACGCCCGCGGGCGTGGGAGCCC
Source organism: Phenylobacterium sp. (assembly GCA_019264505.1). Taxonomy (GTDB): domain Bacteria; phylum Pseudomonadota; class Alphaproteobacteria; order Caulobacterales; family Caulobacteraceae; genus Phenylobacterium. Next base: position 3,697 of record JAHUZY010000295.1, read on the forward strand.
CCGGATCCAGGGGCTGGATGGGGTGCTTGAGGTCGAGCTGAACGACGAGACCATGACCGTGAAGGCCGAGGTCAGCAATGAACAGGGACTGCGCGCCGAGGCTGATCTGAACCTGCCCACCGAAGCCTCGGCCCGCCCGTTCCGGCTCGCCCTGGACCGGCGCCGTCCCGTCAGCGGGCGGGTGTTCGCCGATGGGGATGTGGAGCCGCTCTGGGCCCTGCTGGTGGACGGCGACCGCACCCTGGCCGGCCGGGTGCAGATCAACGGCCAGATCGCCGGCACACTGGCTGATCCCAGCCTGTCGGGAAGGGCCAGCCTGGAGAACGGGCGGTTCGATGATGCGCCGACCGGGCTGAGCCTCCGCGAGATGAGCGTGGCCGCCGTGCTTTCGGAGCGGGTCATCGATGTCAGCCGGGCCCGCGGTGTGGACGGCTCCGGCGGGCGCGTCGACGGTGCGGGCCAGATCAGCCTCTACCGGGGCGGGGTCTCGGGGTTCCGCCTTCGTCTCGACGGCTTCCGGCTGATCGACAACGACATCGCCCAGGCCGACGCCAGCGGCGAGGTGACCATCAACCGCAACGCCGAGGGCAAGGTCCGCCTTTCGGGCGATCTGCGGGTGGACAATGCCGAGGTCGCCGCCGATCCGCCGACGCCTTCAGGCGTGGTCAGCATCGAGGTGGTGGAGCGCAACCGGCCGCTGGAGCTCGATCTGAGCCAGAACCTTCGCCTCCAGCCGCAACGGCAGGGCGAAGGCTGGGCCCTGGATGTCAGCCTCAATGCGCCGCGCGGGGTCTTCCTGCGGGGCCGGGGCCTGGACATGGAAATGTCGCTGGACGCCCAGGTGACCGGGTCCACCGCCCGACCGATCCTGTCGGGACAGGCGCGGGTCGTGCGCGGCGACTACGAGTTCGCCGGCAAGCGGTTCGAGTTCGATTCCCGCGGCGTGGTCTACCTGTCCACCTCGCCGGCCAATATCCGCCTGGACCTGACGGCGACCCGGGATGACCCGTCCCTGACCGCCGTCATTCGTGTCAGCGGCACCGCCGCCAGGCCCAGCATCCGCCTGACCTCAACGCCTGTCCTGCCGGACGATGAGGTGCTATCGCAGGTGCTGTTCGGACGCTCGGCCTCGCAACTGTCCACCATCGAGGCGGCCCAGCTGGCCGCGGCCCTGTCGTCTCTCGCTGGCGGCGGCGGGTTCGACATCGTGGGCAACCTGCGGGAGTTCGCCGGCCTCGACCGCCTGAGCCTGGGCGGTGACGAGACGTCTGGGGTGACGGTGGCCGGCGGCAAGTACCTAACCGATGACGTCTATCTGGAGATCATCGGCGGGGGCCGCGGCGGCGCCACGGCGCAGGTCGAGTGGCAGGTCAGGCGAAACCTCTCCATCGTGTCGCGCCTGACGGGCGAGGGCGACAGCCGCCTCGCTGTCCGCTGGCGCCGGGACTACTGAGGCACCGAGTGACCCCGATGGTAGGTCTGGCTTCCGCGGTGAATGATCCCGTCGGCTGGCGCCACCTCGCCGATCGGAATGTCGTCTAGGCTCTCCAGCGC
>JAHUZY010000327.1 GCA_019264505.1 Phenylobacterium sp.
CTTGGCGGCCGCTGGACGGCCTGCACCGGATCATCAACCGACTAAATCAACGATATCGGCCGCCAGCGGATCCTCGGCCGTATCCACCACCAGCCGGTCCAGGGGATTGGGCCACCAGGCGCGCCAGATGTCTTCCCGGGCCGCCCGCCAGGCCGCGTGGGCGGCCAGGCTGGCCGGCGTCGTCTCCACCCAGGCCAGGCGACCGGCGGTGGGATCAAAGGCGGTGAAGCCGCCGCTGGCGGGCGGCGCGCGCTCCCAGGGGTCCTCGACCCGGACCCCGATCACCGGATGACGGCGGCGGAAGGCGGCCCATTCCGGCGGCGGGAGCTCATGAGGAATCTCGCCGAACCAGACCACCAGGGCGCCCTGGGGCACGGGGCCAGACAGCAGCGGCCAAGGGCTGAAAGGCTCGGATTGCCCCGGGTCAGGGGCCTCGGCGGCGAACAGCTCCGCCAGGGTCGACAGCAGGCGCGTCCGGCGGCGGGTGGGGGTGTGCAGGCTCTGGCCAACGGGGGACTGGTGCAGCAGCCCGGCCCGCTCGCGATTGACCACCGCCAACATCAGGACCAGCGCCGCCAGTTGCAGCAGCACCTCGCGCTTGCTGGTGGCGCCAGAGCCGAACTGCAGGGCCGGGTCGTCGCTGACCACGGCGAAGACGGTGAGCTCACGCTCCTCGACGAAGACCTTGCGATAGAGGTCGCCCAGGCGGGCGGTGACGTTCCAGTCGATATCGCGGATGTCGTCGCCATAGGCGTAGCGGACGACCTGGTCGAACTCCATGCCCCGGCCCCGGAACACCGAGCGATGAGCCCCGCCCAGCAGGGTCTGGACCGAGCGGCGGCGCAACTGCCACTCCAGCCGTCGCAGGGCGCTCTGGGCCCGCGGGTCGATCACCGGCGAGGGCGCGTTCATGGGCTGGGGTCAGCCGGGCACGGCGACGGCGGCCAGCGCCTGTTTGATGATGGCGTCGGCGGTGAGGCCCGAAGCCTCGGCCTCATAGGTCAGACCGATCCGGTGGCGCAGCACGTCGGGGGCGACCTCCTGGACCAGGTTGGGCGTCACCTGTTCGAGCCCCCGGAGGAAGGCCAAGGCTCGGCTCGCCTGGTAGAGGGCCAGTGTCGCCCGGGGCGAGGCGCCGAAGGCCAGGGGCCGGGGGCCTCCGGCCGGGGCTGCGGCCAGGTCGCGGGTGTGACGCACCAGGGCCAGCAGATAGGCCTGGATCTCCGGGGCCACGAACACCTCATCCACCGCCTCGCGCAGGGCGAGCAGTTCCGGGCCGTTGGAGGCGGCCTCCACCGAGGGCGAGCGGACGGCCGAGCCCCAGCGGCGCAGCATCTCCAGCTCGTCCTCGCTGGAGGGATAGTCCAGCAGCAGCTTGAACAGGAAGCGGTCGGTCTGGGCCTCGGGCAGGGGATAGGTGCCCTCGTGCTCCACCGGGTTCTGGGTGGCCAGGACGAGGAAGGGGTTGGGCAGGGGATGGCGGGTTCCGCCGATGGTCACCTGCCGCTCCTGCATGGCCTCCAGGAGGGCGCTCTGCACCTTGGCCGGGGACCGGTTGATCTCGTCGGCCAGGACGATATTGGCGAAAACCGGCCCCAGATGGGGCGTGAAGCTGCCGTCATGGGGGGAATAGACGAGCGTCCCGACCACGTCGGAGGGCAGGAGGTCAGGGGTGAACTGGATGCGCTCGAAGTCCAGGCCCATGGCCTGGCCCAGGGACTTGACCAGCAGGGTCTTGGCCAGGCCCGGCATCCCTTCAAGCAGGACATGGCCGCCCACCAAGAGGGCGATCTGCAAGCGCTCGACCACCGGCGCCTGCCCCAGCACCGCCTTGCCGATCTCGGCCGACAGCCGCTGCGCCCAGGCGGGGCCAGGCTGTGACGGCGGCGCGGCGGGCTCGGGGAGACTCATCAGGACCATCCACGCGTTACAAATCTGACCGGCGCGCCCCATGCCAGGCGCGCCGGGTATCCAACAAGACTACTGGCCGCGCCGCAGCACCCGGCCATGGCGCGCCTCGGTCACCTTGCCGTCGGCCACGGCGGTCTGACCGTTGACGAAGATGTACTCCATCCCCTCGGAATAGGCGTGGGGCTCCTGGTAGGTGGCCACGTCGCGGATGGTTTTCGGATCGAACACCAGCACGTCGGCGAAGGCGCCCGGCGCGATCACGCCCCGGTCCTTGATGGAGAAGACCTGGGCCGGCAGGCCGGTGGAGGTGTGGATGGCCTGGGCCATGCTGATCACCTCCCGCTCGATGACATAGCGGCGGAACTTCCGGGGGAAGGCGCCATAGGCCCGGGGATGCTCGCCGCCGACTCCGAAAGCGACCAGCGCCCCATCCGACGAGGTCATGGTCCAGGGCTGCTGCATGAGCAGCTCCACATCCTTCTCGTTCATGTTGAACGAGACGATGCTCGAGCCGCCCTTGATCAGCATGTCGATGGCTGTGTCCAGAGGGTCCTGCAGGTTACGCCGGGCGATCTCGTCCAGGCGCATGCCGTTCAGGGACGGGTCGGCCCGGTAGTTGCGGATCATGATGGCGTTGGCGCCGGCCCGGCGTTCCAGATTGGCCACCATCTCCTGCCGGATCAGGGCCCGCTGTTCGGGATTCTGCAGGCGCTCGGCGGTCGCTTCAGGCCCGCCCTCCTGCGCCCAGCCGGGCACCAGGGAGGCCTGCAGAGACGAGCCCGACGCGGCGTAAGGGTACTGGTCTGCCCAGATGGACAGGCCTTCGGCCCGGGCGGCGTTGATCATCTCCACCGCCGGCTCGGACTGGCCCCAGACGCTGGGGCCGAGCATCTTCATGTGGGTGACCACGCCGATGATGCCGGTCTGGCGGGAGACGTCGATCAGCTCCTTGATCGCCCCCAGCACGCCCACGTCATAGCTGGACTCATCGCGGATGTGGCTGATGTGGAAGGCGTTGGGATAGGTGTTCGCCACCCGCGCCAGGGCCACCAGCTCAGAGGTCTCGGAGTATTTGCCGGGAATGTAGAAGGGGCCGGTGGACAGGCCGAAGGCGCCTTCGTCCATGGCCTTCTTGACCAGGGCCTCCATGCTCGCCAGCTCGGCCGGCGTGGGCTTGCGGTTCTCCAGGCCCATGACGTCGCGGCGCACGCCATTGTGGCCGATCATCGGGATGACGTTGACGCCGGGGACGTGGGTCTCGATGTCGGCGATCTGCGGGGTGAGATCGCCAGGGCCGCCGCCATCGGGATTGATCATCACCGTGGTGATCCCCTGGTAGAGGATCGGCACGGCGGCGGCGAGTTCGGCCGTGCCGATGGCCGGGGCGGCGTGGGAATGGGGGTCGATGAAGCCGGGGGAGACATATTTGCCGGTGGCGTCCACCACCGTGGTCGCCGTGGCGGTGGCCGCGATGGCGCCGACCTCGACGATCCGCTCGCCCTTGATCGCCACGTCGGCGAGCTTGCCCTCGGCGCCGGTGCCGTCGAACACCATGCCGCCGCGGATCAGGACATCATATTCCTGGGCGAGCGCCTGGGCCGAGACCCCGGCCATCAGGCTGAGCGCGAAGCCGGCGGCCAGGAAGCGGCGGCGGCCAAGGCGCGGCGGTGTTGCTGAGCGATGGTCTCGGGACATGGGTGGCTCCACGATCTGGGGCAGGTTGGCGCCGTGGTCTCAGAACCGGTCTGGCCTGGGGGGCTGGCCTGTCCTGTCGCGCGGGACATCCGGTGCGAGGCCCGCTCCGAAGGAGCGAGCCTCGCTGAGGTTGGATCAGTACTCGAAGCGCACGCCCAGCCGGAACACGCGGCCGAGGATGTCGTAGACGCCCTGGCTGGTGGACGGGTTGCCATAGGCGGTCCCGGCCGGTCCGTAGGCGACGATCTCGGGGTCGCGGTTGAACAGGTTGGAGATGCTGACGAAGGCCTCGGTTTTCTGCAGCAGCTTCAGGTCGTAGGTCATCGCCAGGTCGACATAGAAGGCGCCGTCGATCTTGTTGTTGTTGATCGTGCGGTTGGCGATGGTCGAGGCCGGGCAGCCGGTGGTGCACTCGATGAAGGCGTTGTCATAGGTGCTTTCGCTGACGCCGCGGCCGGTCAGCTGGATGGTCCAGGGATCGGCCGTATAGGTGGCCGTGGCCCGGTAGATGAACTCCGGCAGGGTGATCGAACCGGCCGTGTCGGTCGGAACATCGATGCCGTTGTCCTCATAGTTTTCCAGGTAGTAGGTGCCCACCGCCCGCAGGGCCATGGCGCCGGGGCCAAGGTCGAAGCGGTAGGAGGCCTCAAGGTCGACCCCGCGGGACTTCTGGACCGCGAAGTTGAAGGGGCTCACCGACACCTGGCTGATCTGGTTGCCCGACCGGGTGATCGCCGCGCAATAGGTCTGGTTGCCCTGGAAGCAGCGGTCGACGATGGTCGCGGCGGTCACCGAGCCGATGGCGCCTTCAATCTGGATATCGAAATAGTCGATGGCCGCGGCGAAGCCGGGGAGGAAGCTGGGCTGGATGACGACGCCCACGCCCCAGGTGTCGGCCAGTTCGGGGTCCAGGTTCAGATTGCCGGTGGTCAGCTCCAGGAACTGGGTGGCCTGGTTATTGTTGAACGGGTCCAGCAGGGTGTTGGTGCGGCTGGTGCCGGCGGCGAACAGCTCATTAAGGTTCGGCGCCCGGATGTCCCGCGAGCGGGTGATGCGGAAGCGCAGGTCGGGGATCGGCGAGTAGACTGCCCCCACCTTCCACGTCGTGACATAGCCCGAGGTGCTGTAGTCGGTGCCGCGGATGGCCGTGTTCAGATCGAAGCCCTCGGCCAGGGGGATGACCGCTTCGACATAGGCTTCCGTCACCGTGTAGGAGCCGAAGGTCGGGCGATAGTTACCCACGAACCAGCCCGACTGGAACTCGGTGGGCACGAAGCCGGACACCTCTTCCTTCCGGTGCTCGATACCCGCGGCCATGGAGACCGGACCCGCCCAGGTGGAGAAGGGGTCGCCGGAGATGTTGGCGGCCGCGACCTGCTGGGTGAAGAACTGCTCCCGCTGCGGGTTGCCCAGGATGTAGTCCAGGGCGGCCTGGGAATTGACGCCGATGCCCATCCGGTTGAACGGCACGCAGCCATTGGTCGGGTTGGTCAGGGTCGAGCGGCAGACGATCTGGCCATTGGGGGCGAAGACCGCGTCCTGGGCCAGGGCCAGGCGGGCGTTGTTGGTGATGTCCCGGGCGATCTCGAGGGTCTCGGTCTCGCCGCGCTGATAATAGGCGTCCCAGCGCCAGGCGCGATCAAAGGCGGTGAAGTCGCCCTCGGCGCCGACCACATAACGAGTGACCGTCCGCTCATTGTCGGTCTTGCGGATCGGCAGGTCGGCGTTGGTGGTGCCGAGGCTGAAGCTGGCGATGTTCAGGGCGGCCAGCTGCTGGCGGATATTGGCCGGCAGGAAGGCGTTGTCCGACCGGATGGTGACATTGCCCTGGTTGAACTGGACGCCGGTCCAGCCCAGGGAGGCGTGAGTGTTGTAGGACGCCTGGGCGAAGACCTCGATATTGTCGGTGATGTCATAGCTGACCCGGGCGAAGATCCCCTTGCGGCGGTCGTCGGCGTTCAGGGACTGCTTGTCGTTCACCTGGACCGAGCGCCAGTCGCCGCCGATCATCCACGGATCGCGGGTGACGCCGTAGGCCTGCTGGCCCACCACGCCGCCAACCCCGAAGGTGGTGCCGCGCAGGGGAGTATTGACGATGATGCCGCCCGGGCTGGCGTTGGACAGGCCCGCCCCGCTGGTGACCAGACGCTCGGGCTGGCCGTTGCCGGGGACATAGGCCGGGTTGGTGATGATGTACCAGCCGTCGTTGTTCCAGTCCCGCGGCACCCCGTAGATGCCCTCGCGGTCGGCGATCTCGCCATTGAGCAGCAGCTGGCCGCGCCCGCCGGCGAAGGCGGTCCCATAGGTCAGGTTGACCCGATACTGGTCATCGTCGCCATAGGTGGTCTGGCCGCCCTCGATGGAGCCCTTGAAGCCCTGGTAGTTGGTGTCGAGGATGAAGTTGACCACACCACTCACGGCGTCGGAGCCATAGGCCGCCGAGGCGCCGCCGGTGACGATCTGCACGCCGCTGATCAGGCCCTGCGGGAAGGTGTTGACGTCCACGGCCCCGGTGATGGTCGAGCCCACCGACCGCTGACCGTTCAGCAGCACCAGGGTCCGGGTGCCCCCCAGGCCGCGCAGGTTCAGGGCGTTGACGCCGGACGTGCCGGCGCTGATCGAGGCGTTGGTGGTCTGCGGGGTGGAGCTGCCGACGATGGAGGGGATGTCGTTGACGAAGTCGGCGACGTTGGAGGGGGCCGCGGCCAGGATTTCGGTCTCGCTGATCACGGTCAGCGGGGTCGGCGCTTGATAGCCGTCACGGACGACCCGGGTGCCGGTGACCACCACTTCCTCGACGCTGGCCGGGGCCGTCTGGGCCTGGGCCGAGCCGGCCGCCGCAGCTCCGATCACCAGGGCGATCAGCGACGCCCCGCTGGCCAGGCCCAATTTTTGAGCAGATTTCCAGCCCTGAGTCTGCGCAGCGCGCATTTGAACATTTCTTGACATGACTAGCCCCCTCGGAATTGACGATAAGCAGATTGTTCTTTTCGCGACCCGGTTTATTATGCATCCCCGGCATAGCGACGATCTGCGTTCGTATTCGATATGAGGTTGTCGGCCCCCTGCGCGGGTGTCAACGCCGGCTCCCCTTCGGAATATTGCGCGGCCCATAACCCACAGTCATGGGTGGAGGCGCCCGGATGACCTGCGACACTGCGTTGCGCCTTACGCCGCCTCGGTTTCGACACCTTCCAATTTCGGGGAGTCGCCCGCCGGTGGAGGGCCATATCGCCTCGCCCTGCGACCGCGCCGGGGCTGAACGCGGGGCCTGCGGCGGGTCAGGGCGCCTGCGACGCCGGACCTGGCCGCCATGTCGTCAGGCTATTGATGGCGCAATATTCGGAAGGGCTATCTTGATTGACACTAGAGTCAGCCCGCTGACACGCTGCGAACACTTCGGGGACGGATGTTCGTCCTTGTTGCGATGGCGCGAGAAGATTCGTGCATGCCCGATGTCAATATAGCGCCGCAGCGTGCGGCGACGGGCGCGGGCCGGCGAACCTGGACGAGGATCGATGATGACGACCAAGCCCCAATCCCTTCGCCGCCAGCTGATGGCGGCCGGCCTCGCCGTCGGGCTCCTGTCGGCGGGCGCTCCGCTCGCCCAGGCCCAGGACTATGATGTCCTGATCCGCGGCGGCCTGCTGTTCGACGGCACCGGCGCAGAGGGCCGCGCCGCCGATGTGGCCATCAAGGGCGACCGCATCGTCGAGGTGGGCGAGATCCCGGCGAGCGCGACGGCCGCCACCGTGGTCGACGCCTCGGGCAAGTACGTCTCTCCAGGCTTCATCGACACCCATTCCCACGCCGCCCCGGGCATCGAGACGCCGGAACTGGCGCCGGCCATCTCGGTCCTCACCCAGGGGATCACCACGGCGATGATCAATCCGGACGGCGGCGGCCCGGCCGACCTGCGCCCGCAGGTGGCGGCCATCGAGGCGAACAGGCCGGGCGTCAACGTCATCCCGATGATCGGCCATAATGGGGTTCGCCGCGAGGTCATGGGCCTTGAGAACCGTAAACCCACGGCCGCCGAGCTGGCGGAAATGCAGGGCCTGGTGCGGCAGGCCATGACCTTCGGCGCGCTCGGCATGTCCAGCGGTCCCTTCTATGTGCCGGGCAAGTACTCCGACACGTCCGAGATCGCCGCCCTGGCCAAGGTGGCCGCGGAGTTTCCCAACGCCTTTCACACCAGCCATATCCGCGATGAGTCCAGCTATGACATCGGCGTGCTGGCCTCGGTGGCCGAGCTGATCGAGGTCTCCCGCCAGACCGGGATCACCGGCGTGGTCAGCCATATGAAGATGCTCGGCCCCACGGTCTGGGGCCTGTCGGACGATGCGGTGGAGATGATCGAGGCCGCCCGGGCCGAGGGCCTGTCCATCTGGGCCGACCAGTACCCTTACGCCGCCTCCAGCACCGGCCTGTCGGCGGCCCTGATCCCTGGCTGGGCGCAGGAGGGCGGGCAGGACGCTTTGTCCAAGCGCCTGCAGAACCCCGAACAGCGGGCTCTGATCCGCGAGGGCATGGTCGAAAACCTGGCCCGCCGGGCCGGCGCCAACGCCATCATGATCTCGAGCTACAGCGCCGATCCGTCCCTGGAGGGGATGCGCCTGGACGAGATCGCGCGGCGCAACCTGAAGGACCCGCTGGACACCGCCATCGACTTGCTGATCAAGGGCGGGGCCGGCATCGTCTCGTTCAACATGAATGAGGATGACCTGGAGCTGCTGATGAAGCAGCCCTGGATGATGACCTCGTCGGACGGCGCCCTGGTGACCTTTGGCGAGGGGGCCGAGCATCCCCGGGCCTATGGCGCCTATCCCCGCAAGCTGCGGCGCTATGTGCTCGACCGCAAGGTGATCAGCATGGCCCAGGCGATCCATTCGTCCAGCGGTCTGCCGGCTCAGGTCTTCGCCATCCCCGATCGCGGGCTGATCAAGCCCGGCTACTACGCCGACGTGCTGGTCTTCGACCCGGAGACGGTGCGCGACGTGGCCACCTATCCCAAGCCGCACGCCTATTCAGAGGGCATGACCTACGTCTTCGTCAACGGCAAGGCGGCCCTGGCGCAAGGCGAAGTGACCGCCGAACGCGCCGGCCGGGTGATCCTGCGCGGCCGCTAGCCGCGCCGGCCAGGGCTGGCGCCGTCTCCCCCACAGGCGGCGCCGGTCCGAACCTTCTTTGACACCCCTTCAGGCCAGGAGCCCGCCGATGCGCCGCGCGACCTTGAGATCCTTGCTGCTCGCCACCGCCCTGATGGGGGCGGGCGCGGTCCAGGCCGCCGAGTTCGACCTGGTGATCCTGGGCGGGCAGGTGGTGGACGGGACGGGCAAGCCTGCCTATCGCGCCGACCTGGCCATCAAGGGCGACCGGATCGTGAAGAT
>JAHUZY010000458.1 GCA_019264505.1 Phenylobacterium sp.
GATCCGGGCGGGGGCGGGGCCGGACGCGGCGCGGCCGGTCGCGGGGGCGCCAGCCGCTCGGCGTCGGCCTGTTGACGCAGGACATGCAGGTCGTCGCTGAGCCGGAAGATGGCCACATAGAATTCGCAGAACGAGCGCCACAGCAGGATGAGCGCGCCAACCACCAGCAGGCCCGCCACCAGGACGGGGATGGCCAGCATCAGGCCCATCAGGCTTTCTTCGCGCAGGGCCACCCCCACCGCCGCGCCGATCGTGCCGAAGGCGCCCAGCGCGATGACCCCCAGGCCCGCCCAGTAGATCAGGTGGATCACCGAGTTGGTCATGAGCCGGTCGAACGTCAGGAGGTCCCAGAACAGGGAGGCTCCGGCGCCGCGCTTGGGTTTCGATCTGCTGGCCATTCGTCATCCAACGCTTGGGGGACCAAAGGGCGTCCCGCGCGCCAAACCGCTATCAGCCGCAAGCGTTCCCGGCAACTTTGGAAAAGCGCAGCTTCTCCCGCCGTCGCCTAGATCGTGCCCAGGGTCTTGAGCCGGGCGCGGGGATGAACCTCATTCTGGCTCATCACCGGGGTCTGGCCGCGGAACCGCTCGATGATGGAGCGGACATAGGGCCGGATGGCCGGGCTGGTGAGCAGGACCGGGGTTTCCCCCGACAGGGCGGCGCGCTCGAACACTTCGCGCACCCCGCGGATGAAGTCCTGCAGGCGGGAGGGGGCCAGGGCCAGCTGCTTTTCCTCGCCAGGCCCGATCAGGGCCTCGCTGAAAGCGTTCTCCCACTCGGCCGACAGGGTGACGATGGGCAGGGCGCCGTCGTCGCCGCGATAGGCGTAGGACAGCTGCCGGGCCAGGCGGCCGCGCACCTGCTCCACCAGCATGGCCACGGACGCCGTATGCGGCGCCGCCTCGCCAATGCCCTCCAGGATGGCCGGCAGGTCGCGGATGGAGACCCGCTCCCGCAGCAGCGCCTGCAGCACACGCTGAACGGTGGTGGCGGTGACGATGGAGGGGATCAGGTCGTCCACCAGCTTCTTCTGCTCGCCCGGCAGGTCCTTCAGCAGCTTCTGAACCTCGGCGTAGGACAACAGCTCGGCCATGTTGTCCTTGAGGATCTCGGTCAGGTGGGTGGTCAGCACCGTGGCCGGATCGACGATGGTGTAACCGCGGAAGGTCGCTTCCTCCCGCAGGGCTTCATCGATCCAGGTGGCCGGCAGGCCGAAGGCCGGCTCGCGCATATGCTCGCCGGGAATCTCCACCTGGCCGCCGCGGGGATCCATGGCCATCAGCGCGCCCAGGCGCACCTCGCCTTCGCCGGCCTCCAGCTCCTTGATCCGGATGCAGTAGCCTTGAGAGGGCAGGCGCATATTGTCGAGGATGCGCACCGAGGGCATGACGAAGCCGTACTCGGCCGCCAGCGTCCGGCGCAGGGCGCGGATCTGATCGGTGAGCCGGCGGCCCTCCAGGTCGTTGATCAGGGGCAGCAGGCCGTAACCCAGCTCGATCTTGATCTCATCAATGGCCAGCGTGTCGCTGATCGGCTCCTCCTGGGGCTCGCTCGCCTGCTCCATGACGGGCAGGGGCTCCGGCTCCAGGGACTTGCGGCCCCGGTAATAGGCCAGGGCGCCGGCGGCGATGGACACCGCGGCAAAGGGCAGGACCGGCATGCCCGGCACCAGGGCCAGAACGCCGGATGAGGCGGCCACCATGCCCAGCCCCACGGGATTCATGGCCAGCTGGGCGACCAGCGCCTTGTCGGCCGAGCCCTCGACCCCGGCCTTGGAGACCAGGAAGCCCGCCGCGATGGAGATGATCAGGGCCGGGATCTGGCTGACCAGACCATCGCCGATGGTCATGATCGTGTAGCCGGCCGCCGCGGCGCCCACGGGCATGCCATGCTGCATCACGCCAATGAGGATGCCGCCGAGGATGTTGATGGCGACGATGATCAGGCCGGCGATGGCGTCGCCGCGGACGAACTTCGAGGCGCCGTCCATGGCCCCGAAGAAGGTGGATTCCTGTTCCAGCTCCTTGCGGCGGCGCTTGGCCTCGTCGTCGTCGATCAGGCCTGCCGAAAGGTCGGCGTCGATGGCCATCTGCTTGCCCGGCATGGCGTCGAGGGTGAATCGGGCGGCCACCTCGGCGATCCGTCCCGAACCCTTGCTGATGACGACGAAGTTCACGACCACCAGGATGGCGAAGACGATCACCCCGATGACGAAATTGCCGCCCATCATCAGATTGCCGAAGCCCTCGATGATCTTGCCGGCGCCGTCCGTGCCCTCGTGACCGTGGGTCAGGATCAATCGGGTGGAGCCGATGTTCAGGCCCAGCCGGAACAGCGTGGTGACCAGCAGCACGGTGGGGAAGGCGCTGAACTCCAGCGGCTTCTTGATCAGCAGCGAGGTCATCAGTATCAGGACCGAGCTGGTGATCGACAGAACCAGCAGGGTGTCCAGCAGGAAGGCTGGGATCGGCAGAATGAGCAGGACGATGATGCTCACTGCCCCGATGGCGAGCGCGACTTCCCCACGGGTCAGCCAGCCCAGCATTTCGCGGGCGGTGGGCGCGGGGGCGGCGTTGCTCTGGGCCATCAGCTTTACTCGAACTTCTGCTTAGGGCTTGGGCTCAGGCGGCGTGGGCGCCGGCGCCCTGGGGCGCGGGCACGGCGACGCCAGCCTCGGTGTATTCCTTGAGCTTGTTGCGCAGGGTGCGGATCGAGATGCCCAGGATGTTGGCCGCGTGGGTGCGATTGCCGGCGCAGTGCTCCAGGGTGTCGATGATCAGCTGTTGTTCCATCTCGGCCACGGTCTGGCCGACGAAGCTGCGCTGAACAGCCTCGGCGGCGAAGCTGGCGGCCTGGGCCGCCCGGGCGCCGGCGTCGGCCGGCGACAGGGGCTGGCCGTCCGGCAGGCGCACGGCGTCCTCGGTGATTTCCTCGCCCACCGACAACAGCACCGCCCGGTGCATGGCGTTTTCCAGCTCCCGCACATTGCCCGGCCAGCGATGGGCGGCCAGCCGGCGGCGGGCCTCCGTCGACAGGGGCTTTTCGGGCACGCCATTGGCGGCGGCGTATTTTTTCACGAAGAACTCGGCCAGGGCGACGATATCGCCCGGACGGTCCCGCAGGGGCGGAAGGCGCAGGTTCACCACGTTGAGGCGGTAGAGCAGGTCCTCGCGGAAGGTCCCGTCCTTGACCGCCTGGGCCAGGTCGCGGTTCGAGGTGGCGAGGATGCGGATGTCGACCTTCACCGGCTTGGCGCCGCCAACCCGGTCGATCTCCCGCTCCTGGATGGCCCGCAGCAGCTTGGCCTGCAGGCGGGCGTCCATCTCCGAGATTTCGTCCAGCAGCAGGGTGCCGCCATTGGCTTCTTCGAACTTGCCGATCCGGCGGGCGAGCGCGCCGGTGAAGGCGCCCTTCTCGTGACCGAACAGCTCGCTCTCCAGCAGGTTTTCCGGGATGGCCGCGCAGTTGACCGAGATGAACGGCTTGGCCGCCCGCCGCGACTTCTGGTGAACGTAGCGGGCCACCACCTCCTTGCCTGAGCCGCTCTCGCCGGTGATCAGGATCGAGGCCTCAGACGCCGCCACCTGGTCGGCCAGTTTCAGCACGGCCTGCATGTTGGGGTCGTGGACCACCATGGGTCGGTTGTCGTCGGAGACGGCCGCCAGCACGGCGGCGATCAGGGCCGCCTCCGGGGGCAGGGGGATGAACTCCTTGGCGCCCGCCCGGATCGCCGCGGCCGCCCGGGCCGGGTCGGCCCCGACGCCGCAGGCCACCACCGGAACCCGGATGCGCTCGGCCTCGTTGGCCGCGATCAGGGCGGCGATGTCGAGGTCATAGTCCACCAGGAGCAGGTCAGCCCCCTGACCCGCGCGCAGGGCGTGGGTGGCGGCTGCGACCGTCTCCACATGGCTCACCTTGGCGCCGGCGGTCATCGCCATCTTCACCGCCGCAGAGAGCTGTCCGTCCAGTTTTCCGACGACCAGAAGCCGCATCTTCAAATCTCCTTACGCGCCGCCAATTCAGGCCGCCGTGTCGCCGTCCTTGATGATTTCAGTCATCGTCACCCCGAGGCGTTCGTCGACGATGACGACCTCCCCGCGGGCGACCAGGCGATTGTTCACATAGATGTCGATGGCCTCGCCGACCTTGCGGTCCAGCTCGAGGATGCTGCCCGAGGACAGCTGCAGCAGCTGGGCGACGGACATCTGGGCCCGGCCGAGCACGGCCGAGATGCTGACCGGCACATCGAAGACCGGCGCCAGATCGCTGGCCGCCTTCTCCTCGCCCTCGTGGCCGAAGTCGACGGCGGGAAGATCACCCGGCCCCAGCTCCTGGAGTTTCAGTTCGTCAGACATGACATGGTCCTTTCACCCGTCAGGCGTCGCCGCCGGGAATGAGGGGTTCAGCGTGCAGGCCTTCCGAAGCCAGGGCCGCCTGCAGGGCCTCGGCCACCCGTTGGGCGGCTGCGGCGGGATCGAAGCGCGCAGCGCCGTCGCCAAAATCCAGGGCGAAGGCGGCCGGCGCCATGCCAGGGTCTGGGCGCACCTGGATCTGACCGGCGAAGCCAATGGCCTGGGCCGCTTCCGCCAGCATGGGCTCAAGACCCTCGGCCAGGGTCGGGGAGACGGTGACCAGCAGGCGCGGGGCGCTCTCGATTTCCCGGGCCAGGGAATCCAGCGCCGCCTTCAGGGGCGCGCGGGGGAAGGCGTCCAGGGCGGCGTCGGCGATCGCCTGACCGCAGGCCAGGGCGAGCTCTGCCGAACCAATCCGGTGGGCGTGCGCCACCTCCGCCAGCCGGGGCAGGGCGGCCTGGCAGGCCTGGGCGATGGTCGAGAGCGCGTCGGCCTGCTGGGCCTCCAACCGGGCCATGGCCGCGCGTTCGCCCTCGGCATAGGCCTGGGCGCGGATGACCTCGACCTCTTCCAGGGGATAGATGCGCTTGGGCCGGGCCGAGACCTGCGCCACGGCGCCCGCGTCGTCGAAGACGGTGTCGAAATCGAACTTTTTGAGGATGGGCTCGGACATCAGTAGATCAGCTCATCGTCGCCGCCGGCGCCGGCGAGCATGATCTCGCCCTTGGCCGCCAGGTCCTTGGCCACCTGGACCATCTTCATCTGCGCCTGATCGACGTCCTTCAGACGGACGGGGCCCATGCCCTCCATGTCTTCGCGCATGATCTTGGCCGCGCGTTCGGACATGTTGGAGAAGAACATCTCGCGCAGGGCGTCCGAGGCCCCCTTGAGCGCCAGGCCCAGCTGATCCTTCTCGACGCCGCGCAGCAGGGTCTGGACCCCGCCGGGATCGAGCTTGGACAGGTCTTCGAAGACGAACATCAGGGCGCGGATGCGCTCGGCGGCCTCGCGGTTGCGCTCCTCCAGAGCGGCCATGAACCGGGACTCGGTCTGGCGGTCGAAGGAGTTGAAGATGTCGGCCATCATCTCGTGGCTGTCGCGCTTGGAGGTGCGCGCCAGGTTGGACATGAACTCGGTCCGCAGAGTCTGCTCGATCTTGTCGAGGATCTCCCGCTGCACCGGCTCCATGCGCAGCATGCGGGTGACGCATTCCAGGGCGAAGTCCTCCGGCAGGGCGCCCAGGACCCGGGCGGCGTGCTCCGACTTCACCTTCGACAGGATGACGGCGACGGTCTGGGGGTATTCGTTCTTCAGATAGTTGGCGAGGACGGCCTCGTTCACATTGCCGAGCTTGTCCCACATGGTGCGGCCCGCCGGACCGCGGATCTCCTCCATCAGGGCGTCGACCTTGTCGGGGGGCAGGAAGGCCTGCAGCAGCTTCTGGGTCTGTTCGAAGGAGCCCATGATGGTGCCGGCGCCCGACATGCCGGCGACGAACTCGACCAGCAGGGCCTCGACCACATTGGCCGCCACCGTGCCGAGGCTGGCCATGGCCTGGGAGACCTCCTTGATCTCCTCCTCGTCCAGACTCTGCCAGATCACCCCATGGTCTTCGCCCAGGGCCAGCAGGACCACGGCGGCCTTCTCCGGCCCGCTCAGCTGGGTGATGTCGGTGATGGTCTTGTTGCGGCCGCCGCCGCGCACGCTACCGGTCATGCGGATTCATGCAGCCAGCTGCGCAGGATCGCGACCGACTGTTCCGGATGGGTCTCAACGAAATCGGCCACACGCTTGACCGAAGACGCCTTCACCTGGCCCTCGATGCGGGCGATGTCGATCCTCTGCTCCAGGGCGTCGGGGCCGGGCAGGGCCAGAGGCTGGCCGGTGGCCGGATCGACGGCGATCTGCACCGGCTGGCCGTCCGCGGTGGTGGTCACCAGGCGGGTGATGGTCTGGGTGGGACCGGTCAGTTCACCGCCGCCGCCGCCGCTGGCGCTCTTGAGCAGGGGGCGGACCACGAAGAAGACGATGAGCAGGGCGACGATGGCCAGGATCGCCAGCTCCACCGCGCGCATGATGTCGTTCTTGTCGAAGTCGGTGAGCGGGTTGGAGGATTCCACACCGCCCATTTCGCCCGGCGCATCGAAGGGCATGTTGACGACCGTCACCTGATCGCCGCGCTCTTCATTGAAGCCGACCGCCGTGCGGACGAGCTGCTCGATCCGGGCCATCTCTTCTTCGCTGCGCGCGGCGTACTCACCTGGCGCGCCGTCCTCACCCACTGGGCGAACCCCGTCGACGGCCACGGCGACGGACAGCCGTTGAACCTTGCCCGGCTCGTTGACCTCGGTGCGGACGGTCTTGGAGATTTCGTAGTTGGTGGTGGATTCCGTGCGGCCGCTGGCCGAGGCCAGGGCGCCGGCCTCAGCGCCTCCGACGCCGCCAGGGATGTTGGCGTCGGCGGTCACCGCGCCGTTGTTGTTGGGCTCGTTCTCGTTGGCGTTTTCCTCGACGGTCTGCTCGGAGCGGACCACCTGACCATCGGGATCGTAGGTCTCCTGCTGCACGGTCACCCGCGCCAGATCGAGCTCGGCGGTCACGTTGACCCGCGCCTTGCCAGGTCCCACGACGCTTTCCACCAGGGCCTTGACGGTCTTGGCGATGCGCTGCTCCACCTCGTTCTTGCGACCCTCGGCCGCTTCGCCAGCAAAGCCCTCGCCGCCGGTCGAGAGGGTCTTGCCATGCTGGTCGACGACGGTGACCCGGTCCGGCGTCATGCGCGGCACGGCGCCGGCCACCAGGTTCTGCACGGCGCGCACCTGATCGGCGTTGGGCGCCCGGCCGCCGACGCCCATGGCGATGGAGGCCGAGGGCGACTCGGCGGCTTCTTCGAACAGCTGCCGCTTGGGCAGGACCAGGTGGACGCGGGCGAAGGTCACCCCGTCCAGGCTGCGGATGGTGCGGGCCAGCTCACCCTCAAGAGCGCGCTGGCGGTTCAGCTGCTGAACAAAGTCCGTCTGGCCAAGCGCATTGGTGTCGTCGAAAATTTCGTAACCGACCGAGCCGGCGGTGGGCAGCCCCTTGGCCGACAACAGCAGGCGGGTGGAGGCGACCTCGTCACGGTTGACCATGATGGTCGAGCCGTCGCCCTTGACCTCATATTTCACGCCGGCCTGATCGAGGGCCGCGGTGATGGAGCCGGCCTCGCGCATGTCCAGGCTGGAATAGAGCAGGGCCTTGGGCTGGCCGAGATTCATGGTCAGGGCGATCAGGGCTGCAGCCACGCCGGCGCCGATGCCGAGAATGGCGGCCAGCCGGCCGATCCCGAACCTCTGCAAGGCGGCAACAAACTGATTCAAGGCGCGTCCCACCCCAAAGCCCTGCGACCGGCGCCCACTTTGGGCCGACCGCTAGGCAGGATTTACCCAGTCGATGGTAAACGCCGCGTTTAAGACTTGGCCGTGGGCGCGATTGTGGGGGCGATTGGCGCCGGGGCGAGATGTCGCACCCGGCGCGCCGTGGGGCGAGCGTCTCAGCTGCTCCAGGGGGTCAGGGCGCCCCAATGGAACAGAACGACAGCGAAGGCCGCATAGATAAGGGTGGTGGCGGTGAAGGCGAGCTTGCGGGTCACCGGCCAGCTGTCCAGCCGCCGTCCGCCCCGCCAGATGCTGAGCAGGGAGGCCAGGGTGACCAGTGTCAGCACCGACGCCACCAGGGCGCAGGCCGAGGCCAGGATGAGGCGGGCGCCTGGCCAGCCATAGACCACCTGGGCGGTGTCGGTGGCGCCCATCAGCCAGGAGGCGAACAGCCCCATGGCGAGCAGCCAGAGCACGGCCTGGATGGTCTGGACCAGGCTGGCCTGGCTCTGGATCTGGGTCTGGCGCAGATCGCGGCGATTGCGCAGGGCGAGGCCGACAAAGGTGGCGACCGCCGCCAGGGCCGTGAGGCCCGCAAGCCAGGCCAGGACGGCCGGACGGCTCCACAGTCCGACGCGCTGGAACCTGACGTCGTTATAGGTCCCCTGGAAGGCCGAGGCCCGGCCGCCGCCCAAATCGAACACCAGGCGCTCGGGGCCCGTGGTGGAGACAAAGCGGCCGGCGGCGGCGTCGCCTTCGGGGACCCAGGTCTGGGCGCCGTTCAGGCCGCTGGTGACGAGACGCCCATCCCGGCTGACCTGGACGCTCACGCCAGACAGGATGAAACCCACGAACCGCTCCAGGCCCACATAGGCCCGGCGAGTACCGAGATAGTGACCTTCATAGAGGCGGGCCGAGCGCCTCAGCTCAGGATCGCCCCCCTGCGGCGGTGCGCTCGCCGGCCCATAGAACTGAGCGACCACCTGGGCGGGCAGCCGGGCGGCCAGCTCGGCGCCGTTTTCGGTGTTGACGCTGACGAAGACGCCGAGGTCGAGATCAGGGGCCACCACCATGTTGGAGCTGAAGGACAGGGTGCCGCCGGCATGCCCATAACCCTTGCGGCCACCCGGCAGCGGATAGGTGATGAAGCCGTGCGGCCAGTCATTGATCCCGGCCTCATTGGGCCGCAGGGCCGTGCGGAAGGCGCGCGCGGTGGTCGGGCCGAAGATCGCCTGGGGCTGGGCGGCCCCGTCGGCGGTCGCGTCCGCCGCGGGCGCCTGGCCATAGACCCCGTCATTCAGCAGCACGATCATGTAGCGCGCCATGTCGGCGGCGGTGGACGAGGCCGACCCCGCCGGGGCCAGGTGGCCCAGATATTCGAACGGGCGCGCTTCAAAGCCCTTGGCCGGCGACCAGCGGAAGCCATCCGACAGGTCCCGGGCGAGGCTGGGGGCCATGGGCGCCGGAATCCCCTGCCGCGGCGGATGGGGTTCGCGGAAGGTGGTGCGGGACATGCCCAGCGGGCCGGTAATCTTCTGCTCCACCAGCTCCTCGAAGGGCCGACCCGAGACATAGACCAGGGCCTGGCCGGCCAGACCGACGCCGTAGTTGGAATAGGTTGGAAACTGCCCGGGCTCGCGCACCCGGCGGGGCCGCTCCTGGCGCAGATACTGGGCCATGGGGCGCTCGCGATCGAAGTTGCGCTCCATCAGCTGGCCGAGAACGCGGTCTTCGAAGCCCGGAGAATGGTCCAGCAGGTGGGCCACCTGGATGGGCTGGGTGAAACCCTGGTCGCGGATCTGCAGGGCCTCGGGCAGGTAGAGGTTGATCGGGGCGTCGATGCGGATACGGCCCGCCTGAATCTCGTTCATCAGCAGGATCCAGGTGAAGGTCTTGGAGATCGAGCCGATGCGGAACAGGGTCCGGTCGGGATCCACCGGCCGAAGTGGGGCGAGGCTGGCGTGGCCATAGCCCTTCTTGAGGATCACCTGGTCGTTCTGCACCACCGAGACGGTGACGCCGGCGATGCGGTCTCGCAGCATGGCTGAACCGATCACCCCGTCCAGATAGGCCTCCAGGCGCGCCGGATCGATGGCGGCCGCGCCGGTGGGGGTCAGCGCCTCGCTCCCGGCCTCGGCGCCAGGCTGGGCCGCCTGCGCCGCCCGTGCGGGCGCCGCGGTTCTGGGGCGCGCCGCCGGACGGGGCGCAGGGGTGGCCAGGGCTTCATAGGGGATGGGCGCATCCGGCAGGGCGGGCTGAGCCAGCGCCACGCCAGGGGGGCACAGGGCCGCCGCCAGCATCGCCACGGCAAGCTTAGGCAAGAAGCGCATCACCGGAACTCGCTCTGTCTGGAATTTCCCCACGAGTCCCTCTTCTAGGGCGCCGCGACGGGGCGTCCAAGGCGTCCGGTTACCGGGATGGGGGCGCAGGGAAGGACAGCAGGGGCAGAAGCGGTCGAAGCTGTGGACCGATCCAGACCTGCGGCTCCGAGGGCGGGCTCAGACCCGCCTCCCGCTCCCGGTCCCGCACACAGACCCCGACGGCTCGGCCCAGGGCGATGAAGTCCCCCACCTGGCTGAGCGCGGACAGGAAGCAGGCGTCGAAATAGGGATAGGTGTCGGCCTCACCGCAGCCGAACGAGGTGCGGTCGGGACGAGCGGCGGTCAGGATCATCCGGTTGGGCTTGGCCAGGGCGGGCACGAAGACCCCCGAGAAGCAGGCCGAGATCACCACGACCGTGGGCTTGGTCCCGCAGCTGCGATCAAGCATCGCCCCGAGAATGGATGGCGGCAGGATCTGGTCGTCCACCAGCACCCCACGGGGATCTCCATGAGAGGTGAAATAGACGAGGCAGCCGGCCGCGGCGGGCGCCATGGCGCCCAGGCTGTCATAGATCCCGCGGACCGAGGATTTCTGGGGCTTCTGGCTGCGTTCGGCTTCGGGCCGGACGGAGAACTGCACGATCTGGCCAGGGGCGAGGCCGAGGCCAGAGAAGGCCTTGGCGATGTCGCGGCGGGCGTTGTCGAAGGCTTCGGTCGGCCCGCCGAGGGAGCCCTTGGAGTCCCCGGCCACCACCACGGCGGCCCAGGATTCGAACGGGGCGGCCAGGCTTGGGCGGGGAAAAAGCAGGCCGCAGGCGAGGCCGAACGCCAGGGCGCAGATCCGAAACCTCAGACCGGCGCGCTGGCGGATCACGTCAGCTCTTGTAGGATTTGAAGGGGGTGGGCAGGGCCGTCCCCGTCGCCTTGGCCAGCAGGCGGCCCTCAGGATCGTAGAGCTCGCCCTCGGTGAAGGCGATGCTGCGCCCCCACTTCACCACGCGGCCGATCCCCTTGATCTGGCCCGGCATGGCCGGCCGCAGGAAGCTGGTTTTCATCTCCAGGGTCGGGGCCACATGGGTCATGCCTGAAGCGACCATGCAGGCCACCGACATGGCCTCGTCCAGCATGGCGCAGAGATAGCCCCCCTGGATCTGCTTCATGGGATTGAGCAGCAGTTCGGCCTTGGCGTCGAAGGCCACCTCGACCATCTTTTCAGCCTGGCTGACCGCGACCATCTGAAAGCCCAGGGTCTGAGAGCCGGTGGGCTGGTTCTTGGTGCGCAGGAAGCGGGCCAGGATGGCCTCGTCCGTCAGCGCTTCAGGCTCGGTGGCGGCGACGTCGGTCATGGGGCCTATTTCTTGCGGAACTGGTCGAGGGAGACGACCTTTTCGGCCGGATCGGCGGGGGTTTCCGGGGCGGCGGCCGGCGCGGCGTTGCCGGTTTCGCCAGCAGCGGCGGCCGCGCCGTCGGTGGCGGCCTCGAACTGCAGCAGGAACTGCACGCTGGGATCATAGAAACGGGACACCGCGGCATAGGGCACCGAGACCCGCTTGGGCTGGCCGCCGAATTTCAGGGTGACCGAAAAGAAGGTCTCCCCAGGCGCCAGGTCCCAATACTGATGCTGCAGGACGATGGTCATCTCGTCGGGGTACTTGGACAGCAGGTCCACAGGCCCGGACACGCCCGGCGCGTCGGTCTTGAATGTGACGTAGAAGTGGTGCGCCCCTGGCAGACCCTCAGGCGAGGCCGCGCGCTTCAGGGCGGCCTTCACCACGCCGCGCAAGGCCTCCTGAGCCATCGCCTCGTAGTGCATCTGGTCTTGGGCCGGCGGCTCCTGAGCCATGGGGTCTCCGGTGATGGGCGCTTCAAAGGGCAGAAGGTAGCGTGTGCCGCGCGGCGCGCAAGCGCGCGCGCGCCAGGCGCGCAAGATCACGGCGATCTGACGCGTCCATGACACGGACCCGGGCGGCGTAGACATTTGAAGTGAGGGAAGGTGGAGGGGTTCTGTTGCAAGGCCCCCTCCCGGCCCCGCCTAACGCTGCTAAGACGCTAGGAGTTTATGTCGAAATCTATCGGACCGCTTACGCAGCCAGACGGACTTCTTCAGCGAAGTTATCGTTCGCATTTAGATAAAGGCCCGAAACGGTGGGCCAAGCCGAGAGAAAGCAACACCTTTAGACGTCTGTCGATGCTGATCGGCCCCAGACTTCCCGGCGATACCCGGGGAAGGATTTGGTGGAGCCGCCGGGAATCGCACCCGGGTCCAGTCCGCTTATGACGTGCGCGTTTATCTCCATAGTCCGGCGAACCGGACAGGTTGAATATAGGGCGCGGCGCCTGGAATTTGAAGGGCCTTCGCGTTGGGTGCGTCAGGGCGCCCTGGTCGGATCCTCGGGCTTGATGCGCCCGCCGCCGGCGATCAGGGCCTCATAGGCCGCCCGCTCCCGCGAGAAATCGGCGCCATTGGGCAAGATGACGTCGATCCGAGGCTCGTGGCCCATGGCCGCGCCGATCGCGGTTTCCAGCAGGTCGGCGGCTTCACCCACCTCGGCCTCCTCGCAGTCGCGGCGCAGGACCCCGCCGGCGACTTCGGTCAGGCGGATCAGATCGTAGGCCACGCCGTCCAGGCAGATGGAGCCGACGCTGGCGTTCCCTTCCTGGGCCACGGCGTCCCGGGGGCTGTTCCACACTGCGGAGGTCGCCAGTTCCAGGATGCGGCCGCGATAGCCGGCGGGCAGTTCCACATCGAAGCCCACCCGCCGGGCGATCTCGGGCTCGCAGCAGGCGCGGCCCGCGCGGACCTGGGCGAAGGCCTTGCCATCGCGCCGGGCGGTCAGGCGGATCACCATCTGGTCGACGCTGTTTGAGGGGCGGCGCCACACCTCGATCATCGCCTCGCCGCCATAGACCACCTGGGTCTGCAAGGGCGGCAGGCCCCAGAGGCGATAGAGGGTGGGTTCGACAGGCGTGACCACGGGCGGCGGGCCTGCGCGGGGCAGCCGGCGCCTGGCCATGGGATCGGCGGCGTCCGCGGGCGGCGGGCGCTCGGCGCTCCACCAGTCCTGCGGGTCCGGCGGCGGATAGGGCGAACCCGCGCCGGGCGGGACCACATAGGTCTGCTGGGCGAGGCTCGGGGTGGCGGCCATGAGGCTGAGGGCCAGTCCGAGGGCCGCCCGCTGCATCCTGTTCGCCATTAAGTGCTCCTAGAGGGCGTCGGCCCCCCGCGTGATGGAAAGCACGCCGGTGCGCGACAGTTCCACCAGGCCCAGGGGCCGCATCAGTTCGGCGAACTTGTCGATCTTGTTCGGCGCGCCGGTGATCTCGAAGACGAAGCTCTCATGGGTGGTGTCGATCACCCGGGCGCGGAAGATGTCGGCCACCCGCAGGGCCTCGACCCGCTCGGCGCCGAGGCTCTTGACCTTCACCAGGGCCAGTTCCCGCTCCAGGCCGTTGGGATCGCGGGTCACGTCCTGGACGTGGCGGGTGGAGACCATCTTCTCCAGTTGGGCCTCGATCTGGCCCAGCACGTGCGGCGTGCCGCGGGTGACGATGGTCACCCGGCTGGTGTGGGCGTTGCGGTCGGTCTCGGCGACCGTCAGGCTCTCGATATTGTACCCCCGGGCCGCGAACAGCCCGACTAGCCGATGCAGGACGCCCGGCTCGTTGTCCACGAGCACGGCGAAGGTGGCGAGGTTCTCCACCTCGGCCTTGTGGTCGAGGTCATAGACGGAGGCAGGCTGGGGATCGGGCATCAAGGTCTCTTCTCTAGGCTCGGCCGTTCAGGTGTCACAGGCTTAGGCCGAGGGCAACCGGCCCCCGGCCGTCTCGTCCTGGGCCTGCCTCAGACCAACCGCTTGCCGGCCTCGTCGATGATGGAGCCGAGGTCGCGGGCTTCCTGGGCCAGGATCATTTCGTTATGCGCCTTGCCCGACGGGATCATGGGGAAGCAGTTCTCTTCCTTGGTCACCCGGCAGTCGAACAGGACCGGACGGCGGACGGAGATCATCTCGGCGATCTTGTCGTCCAGTTCGCCCGGATGCTCGGCCCGCAGGCCCACCGCCCCGAAGGCTTCGGCCATCTTCACGAAGTCCGGCAGGCTTTCGGAATAGGAATGCGAATAGCGCTCCCCGTGCAGCAGCTGCTGCCACTGGCGGACCATCCCCATCCACTCGTTGTTCAGGATGAAGATCTTGATCGGCAGGTCGTACTGAATGGCGGTAGCCATCTCCTGCATGGTCATCTGGACGCTGGCGTCGCCGGCGATGTCGATGACCAGCGAGTCCGGGTGGGCGATCTGCACGCCGACGGCGGCGGGCAGGCCATAGCCCATGGTGCCCAGGCCGCCTGAGGTCATCCAGCGGTTGGGGTCTTCGAAGCGGAAATACTGGGCGGCCCACATCTGGTGCTGGCCCACCTCGGTGGTGATGTAGACGTCCTTGTCCTTGGCGTGGTGATACAGCCGCTCGACCGCCTGTTGCGGCTTGATGAGCTTGGAGTCCGGCGTGTAGGCGAAGCAGTCCCGCGCCCGCCAGACCTCGATCTGCTTCCACCATTCGGCCAGAGCCGTCTTGTCCACCGACAGGCGCATGGATTTCCAGGCGGCGATCATGTCTTCCAACACGCTGGCGGCGTCGCCGACGATGCCGACATCGCAGCGGACATTCTTGCCGATGGACGAGGCGTCGATGTCCACGTGGATCTTGCGCGAGGTGGGCGCGAACGCGTCCAGCCGACCAGTGACCCGGTCATCGAACCGGGCGCCCAGCGCCACCATCACGTCGCAGTCATGCATGGCGTGGTTGGCTTCGAAGCTGCCGTGCATGCCCAGCATGCCCAGCCACTTGGGGTCTGCGGCCGGGAAGGCGCCCAGACCCATCAGGGTCGAGGTCACCGGCGCGCCGGTCAGTTCGGCGAACTCCCGCAGCAACTTCGCGGCCCTGGGGCCGGCGTTGATCACGCCGCCGCCGGTATAGAGGATCGGCCGGCGGGACTGGGCGATCAGAGTGACGGCTTCGGCGATGCGGCCGGCGTCGCCCTTGACCTGCGGGCGGTAGTCATGGGCGTGGGTGACGGCCTGCGGTCCCTGATAGGCCGCCTTGCCGAACTGCACGTCCTTGGGAATGTCGATGACCACCGGACCCGGGCGGCCAGACGTGGCGATGTGGAAGGCCTCGTGCATGATGCGCGGCAGGTCGTCGACATTCTTGACCAGATAGTTGTGCTTGGTGATCGAGCGGGTGATGCCGATCGTGT
The DNA here is from genome assembly GCA_019264505.1 of Phenylobacterium sp. GTDB lineage: Bacteria > Pseudomonadota > Alphaproteobacteria > Caulobacterales > Caulobacteraceae > Phenylobacterium. Next base: position 15,283 of record JAHUZY010000458.1, read on the forward strand.
CGCACTCCTGGAAGGCGTCGGTGCCGATCAGGTGGGTGGCGACCTGGCCGGTGATGACCACCAGGGGAATGGAGTCCATCAAAGCATCGACAATGCCGGTGACCGCATTGGTCGCGCCGGGGCCGGAGGTGACCAGGACGACGCCCGGCTTGCCGGTGGAGCGGGCATAGCCCTCGGCCGCATGGGTCGCGCCCTGTTCATGGCGCACCAGGATGTGACGCAGCCGCGGCTCGGCGAACAGCGCGTCATAGATCGGCAGCACCGCGCCGCCCGGATAGCCGAACAGGACCTCTACGCCCTGGTCGAGGAGCGAGCGGACAACGATCTCGGCGCCGCTCATCATTTCGGTGTCGGCGGCCTCGGGGGCGGTGATGGTCTGGTGGGCGGTCATGGCAGTGGCCTTCTTAGGCTGGCCTTCAGGGCAATAAAAAAGGCCCGCTGGGGGGCCTGGTGCAAGCGACCTCGTTCGCGCCGATCGAAATCGGCCCGTCTAAGGTCGCCACTTAAGTACGATGCGGACGCGCACGCGCGTTCTCCAGATAGAGTGTTTCCCGCTCATCGCATGCGCGGGCCAGGGCGTCAAGGCGCGCTCAGAGCAAGAAACTGCCCCCATTGGGCCTCCGGGTCAGCCGCGGTAATCCTGGGCCAGTCCGAGGTCTGGTTGCGGAACCAGGTCGCCTGGCGCTTGGCGTAGCGACGGGTGGCCTGGCGGGCGGCGGCCAGGGCTGAGTCCAGGCTCATCTCGCCCGCCTGCCAGGCGGCGATCTCCGTCAGCCCCAGGGCCTTCATCACCGGAAGGTCAGGATCAAGACCCCTGGCCAGCAGGGCTGAAACCTCGTCGGCCACACCGGCCTCGACCATGGCCGCCAGTCGGGCGTCGCAGCGGGCGTAGAGCGCCGCGCGAGGCGGATCGATGGCCACACCCCGCCAGGCGTCGGCGCAGAGGGGCGCCGCCGTCTGCGCCTGAAGCGCCGAGAGCGATTGGCCGGCGGTGAGGTAGACCTCCCAGGCGCGGACCAGCCGCTGGCGGTCGCCCGGCGCGATGCGGGCGGCGGCGGCCGGGTCGATCTTGGCCAGACGGTCCCGGAACGCGATCTCGCCGAGGGTTTCGAACTCGGCCGCCGCTGTGGCGCGGGTCTCCGGGGCGGCGGTGGGGATCGCGGCCAGGCCGTGGGTCAGGCTGCGGAAATAGAGGCCGGTTCCGCCGACCAGGATGGGACTTTTCCCGCGGGCGCGGATGTCAGCGATGATCGGCAGGGCCGCGCGCTGCCAGCGGCCCACCGACCAGGCCTCGGCGCCATCAGCCACGCCGAACAGGTGGTGGGGGGCCTGCGCGGCCTCTTCTGGCGTCGGTCGGGCGCTCAGGACAGCCAGATCCCCATAGAGCTGAATGGAGTCGGCGTTGACGATCTCCCCGTCGATTTCCCGGGCCAGACGCAGGGAGATCGCCGTCTTGCCGCTTGCCGTCGGCCCGCCGATCAGCCAGATGCGGGGCTCCATGGAAATCGCGCTCACCCTTGTCAGTCCGCAGGAGGCCGCCGTCGCTGCGGCCGCCGTCCAACTCACCCAAGCGCTCGCAGGCGCACAGGCCCGCGTCAAGGAACCCCGGCCACTGGGACCGGGCGCGGTGGACCTGTCGGTGGAGGCCGAGGCGCTCGCGCCGGTGCGGGCCGCCGCCCTGGCCGCCCTGGCCGACGTGCCGGTGGACGCCTGCGTGCAGCCCTGGGCTGGCCGGCGCAAGCGGCTGCTGATCGCCGACATGGATTCCACCATCATCGGCTGCGAGTGCATCGATGAGCTGGCCGACTTCGCCGGCGTCAAGGCCAAGGTCTCCGAGATCACCGAGCGGGCCATGCGCGGCGAGCTGGACTTCGAGGCCGCCCTGCGCGAGCGGGTGGCCATGCTGAAGGGGCTGCCGCTCTCAGACCTGCAGCGGGCCTATGATGAGCGGGTGGTCCTCAATCCCGGCGCCCGGACCCTGGTGCGGACCATGGCGGCAGGCGGGGCGCGCTGCGTGCTGGTCTCCGGCGGCTTCACCTTCTTCACCAGCCGGGTGGCGCAGGCCGCGGGCTTCCATGCTCAGCGGGCCAACACCCTGATCGAGGCGGGCGAGGTCCTGGCCGGCGAGGTGGGCTCCCCCATCCTCGGCCGGGAAGCCAAGCTGGCCGCCCTGCGCGAAGAGGCCGCCGCCATCGGGGCGGAGCTGTCGGCGACCCTGGCCGTCGGCGACGGGGCCAATGATCTGGCCATGATCGAGGCCGCGGGCCTCGGCGTCGCCT
>JAHUZY010000464.1 GCA_019264505.1 Phenylobacterium sp.
GCCCCGCCATCTGGCGGAGAGAGAGGCGCCGCGCCGCGGGGCTCATGGTCAGGCCGACTTCTTGTCGTCGCCGTCGACTTCTTCAAACTCGGCGTCGACCACATCGTCGCCGCCGGCCTCAGGCTGAGCCTCGCCCGAGCCGCCCTGCTGGGCCGCATACATGGCCTCGCCGAGCTTCATGGAGGCCTGGATCAGGGTCTGGGTCTTGGTCGAGATGGCCTCGGCGTCATCCCCTTCCAGGGCCGACTTCAGATCTGCGAGCGCCGTCTCAATGGCGGTCTTGTCGTCGCCCGAGACCTTGTCGCCGTGCTCGGCCATGGCCTTTTCGGTGGAGTGGACCACCGCCTCGCCCTGGTTCTTGGCCTCGACGACGGCCTTGCGCTTCTCGTCCTCGGCCCGGTTGGACTCGGCTTCCTTGACCATGGCCTCGATGTCGGCGTCCGACAGGCCGCCATTGGCCTGGATGCGGATCGACTGCTCCTTGGCCGTGGCCTTGTCGCGGGCCTGGACGTTGACGATGCCGTTGGCGTCGATGTCGAAGGTGACTTCGACCTGCGGCACGCCGCGGGGCGCCGGGGGAATGCCGACCAGATCGAACTGACCCAGCAGCTTGTTGTCCGCCGCCATCGGGCGCTCGCCCTGGAAGACCCGGATGGTCACCGCCGACTGGTTGTCGTCGGCCGTGGAGAAGGTCTGCGAGCGCTTGGTCGGGATGGTGGTGTTGCGCTCGATCAGCGGGGTGAACACGCCGCCCAGGGTCTCGATGCCGAGCGTCAGGGGGGTGACGTCCAGCAGCAGCACGTCCTTGACGTCGCCCTGCAGCACGCCGGCCTGAACCGCAGCGCCCAGCGCCACGACCTCGTCAGGGTTCACGCCCTTGTGGGGCTCACGGCCGAAGAATTCCTTCACCGCTTCCACGACCTTGGGCATGCGGGTCATGCCGCCGACCAGGATCACTTCGTCGATGTCGGACTTCTTGAGGCCCGCATCCTTCAGCGCCTGGTCGCAGGGGCCGATGGTGCGCGCCACCAGGTCTTCCACCAGGGCTTCCAGCTTGGCGCGGGAGAGCTTGATGTTCAGGTGCAGCGGGCCCGACGCATTCATCGAGATGAAGGGCAGGTTGACCTCGTACTGGGCGGTCGAGGACAGCTCCTTCTTGGCCTTTTCGGCCTCTTCCTTCAGGCGCTGAAGGGCCAGCTTGTCCTTACGCAGGTCGACGGAGTTCTCTTTTTTGAACTCATCGGCCAGGTAGTCGACGATCCGCAGGTCGAAGTCCTCGCCGCCCAGGAAGGTGTCGCCATTGGTGGCCTTCACCTCAAAGACGCCGTCGCCGATCTCCAGGATCGAGACGTCGAAGGTGCCGCCGCCCAGGTCGTAGACGGCGATCTTCTTGCCGTCGTTCTTCTCCAGGCCATAGGCGAGCGCCGCAGCGGTGGGCTCGTTGATGATCCGCAGGACTTCCAGGCCGGCGATCTTGCCGGCGTCCTTGGTCGCCTGACGCTGGGCGTCATTGAAGTAGGCCGGGACGGTGATGACCGCCTTTTCGACCTTTTCGCCCAGGTGCTGCTCGGCGGCTTCCTTCATCTTCTGAAGGATGAAGGCCGAGATCTGCTGGGGGGAATAGTCCTTGTCGTGGGCGCGGACCCAGGCGTCGCCGCTGGGGCCCTTGACGATGTCGTAGGGCACCATGCCCTTGTCCTTCTCCACCGTCGGATCGCTGTACTGGCGGCCAATCAGGCGCTTGATGGCGAAGAGGGTGTTGGAGGGGTTGGTCACCGCCTGGCGCTTGGCCGGCTGACCAACGAGGCGTTCGCCGTCCTCCAGGATGGCGACCACTGACGGGGTGGTCCGGGCGCCTTCGGCGTTCTCGATCACTTTCGGCGTCTTGCCGTCCATGATGGCCACGCACGAATTGGTGGTGCCGAGGTCGATGCCGATAATCTTGCTCATATCGAGTCCTGCTCGCTCCTTGTTGGCGGACGGCGCGTGGTGGGCCTTCTAGTGAAGCGCCCTGGTTCTTGTCACCGCCCCCGGTCGAAAAAGGGTCTCGGGCGGTTAGCCCAAACAGGGCGCCGCCGTCGAGTCGCGATATGGGGCTCCTGATAGCCGCTACAAGTCCAATGCCCCTAAACATTCCGGGGTTTATCGGCGTCGAATGTGCTGAATCCCGCCAGAAATGCGCCATAGGCGAGGGCCGGAAAGGGGGTGCTGGCGCGGCGGCTCGCCAGGAAGGCGTGCTGCACAACCATGGCCTGTTGCTCGATATTGAGGTCGCCAAAGCTGTGGCCCGACCGCAGGTCATAGGCGTAGGCCTCGGGCCCGTCGCCGCAGCGCAGCTTGGCCCACAACAGGCTGACGCCCTGCTGGGCCTGCCACACATGGGTCAGTTCGTGGACGAAGAGCCCCTGCAGGCCGAGCGCCGCCTGGGAAAAGTCCAGCGCCGCAGCCTTCTGGGGAAAGACCATCAGCCGCGACCCGGCGGCGAAGGCCCGGGGCCAGAGGGGCTGGGAGAGAATCCGGAGGCGCCGGGACTCCAGGCGCTCGCCGAACACTTCGCGCCCAAGGGCGGTCTCGCCCTCGGTGAGGGGGCGCAGGCTGAGCGGCTTCATGCGGGCGTGCCAGGTCATGGTCGCCTATATGGGGCCTGATGGCGCCCCTCTCGCAAACCGGATTTCGACTTTTTCCCGCGGCCCTTGGGCCTGAGGCCCAGGCCGCGCTGCTGGCCGAGGTGATGGCCCGGGTGGCGCGGGCGCCCTTCTACCGGCCGGTCACGCCGGGCGGAAAACCCATGAGCGTGGAGATGACCAATTTCGGTCCCCTGGGCTGGGTCACCGACGCCAGGGGCTATCGCTATCAGCCGACCCATCCGCAGACGGGCGAACCCTGGCCCGACATCCCGCAAGCGCTCCTTGACCTGTGGGGCGAGGTGACGGAGGCGAGCGCGCCGCCCGACGCCTGCCTGGTCAATCTCTACGGCGAGGCCGCCCGCATGGGCCTGCACCAGGACAAGGACGAGGCCGACTTCGCCTATCCGGTGTTGTCGGTCTCCCTCGGCGACACCGCCGTCTTCCGCCTTGGGGGCGTGAGCCGCCGAGATCCGACCGCCTCGGTGCGCCTGGCCTCCGGTGATGTGTGTGTGCTGGCTGGACCGGCGCGCCTGGCCCATCACGGGATCGACCGGGTGCTGGCGGGCTCCTCGCGTCTGATTCCCGGCGGCGGGCGTATCAACCTCACCCTGCGGCGGGCGGGGCCAGGGCCGGGCTGAAGCCTGGACTCCCCGCAGGCAGACCCGCAGGATCGCGGCAAACCTATAGTGGAGGACGTCCATGACCACGCTCACCCGCCCCGAGGGCACCAAGCCGTCGGACCTCAACCTGTCGCGCCGGGGCCTCGCGGTCGCCGCCCTCGGTGGTTACGCGGTTTTCGCCCTGTCAGCCCAGGCCGAACCCATCAGCACGCCGGAGACCGGCCTGATCACCGAGACGGTGCAGCTATCGGCCGCCGACGCCCAGATTCCCGCCTACCTCGCCAGGCCTGCGGCTGACGGGACCTATCCGGTGGTGATCGTGGTCTCCGAGATCTTCGGCATTCACGAGTACATTCGCGATGTCTGCCGCCGCCTGGCGCAGCTCGGCTATGTGGCCATGGCGCCCGACTTCTTCGCCCGGGCCGGCGATCCGTCGGGCATGAGCGACTATGCCGAGATCCGCAAGATCGTCGCCACGGCCACCGATCCGCAGGTCATGGGAGACCTCTCGGCCGCCATGGCCTTCCTCAAGGCGCAGACCTATGCCGACGCCGACGCTGCCGCCATCACCGGCTTCTGCTGGGGGGGCAATATCACCTGGCAGGCCTGCCAGCGCCTGAACCTCTTCAAGGCCGGCGTGGCC
>JAHUZY010000153.1 GCA_019264505.1 Phenylobacterium sp.
TCGCAGGACCGCCCGATTACGCATGCTATTGGGTGGTGAACCAGACCTTCGAGCCCGATGAGATCGCACTACGCTTCCACCACCGTCTCGTAGCCATCCACCCCTTCCCGAATGGCAACGGACGCCACGCTCGCCTGGCCGCGGACGCCCTCGCCATCGAGCTTGGCCGGCCGCGGTTCACTTGGGGTAGCGCCAACCTCGTCGAGCCTGCGGAAACCCGCCGGGCCTATGTGAAGGCGCTGCAGGTTGCTGACGCGCACGACCTCGGCCCCCTACTGGCGTTTGGACGCAGCTGAGCGCCGTCGTCGCGCGGCCGATCCTGTTCATCCTGCCGATGCTGCCGATCATGTCGATGATGATCATCATCACCTGCGCCGCTCATCGTGGTGGGCCGGGGCCTGACGCTCAGACTGGCCAGCCGCATCGCCACGCCTCGCGCGCCGCGACGACCCGCTTCGGGGTGTTGAGGATCGCCTTGGCCCTTTCCAGTGGTTGTGGACCGTGCGCGCAAAGATCCCGAGGAGCGTGCCGATCGCGGCGTCTGACTTGCCCGCCCGCGCCCAGCGCAGGCGCTCGACCTGGCGGCTCGAGAGCGGGCAGGCCGAGGCCGCGTCAACGCCCTGCATGATCTCCCGCCAACGCAGCACGCAATAGCGCCCGCCAGATGGAGGGCGCTGCGCACTGAGGTGGCGCCGGTTCTCCCTACAGCTTAGCGGCTGCGGAGCTAGGCGAAGGCAGTCCCAGCCAGGATTAAATTCCCCATCGGGGAAGTCCATCCGCCTCAGCTCACGGTCCATCTGCGTATGTCCCGATCGGGAAATTCACCATCCCAACGTGGTCGATTGGCACCAAAATACACCGATCGGGAAATTCTGATTGATTTCGCCCGTCTGGGCTGCCAAATATCCCGATCGGTAAATTCATGCATTCACCTCTAGAGACAGTCGGCCAAGCCGTCCGCACCGCCCGCAAGGGCTTGGGCCTGACCCAGCCCGAGCTCGCGGCTGCAGCTGGCGTCGGCGTGCGCTTCCTCGTGGAACTCGAGCGCGGCAAGCCGACGGTTCGTCTGGACCGGATGCTGGCGGTTCTCGACGCGCTCGGCCTCGAGCTGCAGGTCGGACCGCGGGGCCACAACCACGCCGGACCCGCGCGATGATCAAGTCCCTGGCCGTCTGGTGGGACGGCGCGCGCGTCGGCCTGCTCCGCATCGACGAGAACGGCGACCTGGAGTTTGCCTATGACCCAGAATGGGTCGAGGACGCCGCGCAGCCGGCCGTTTCCATATCCCTGCCCAAGCGCCTAGAGCCCTTCAACCGCCGCGAAACCCGCCCGTTCTTCGCTGGCCTCCTCCCGGAGGAGGCCCAGCGGGACGCGGTGGCCCATGCGCTCGGCGTCTCCAGAGCCAATGACTTCCGTCTCCTCGAGCGCCTGGGCGGCGATGTCGCAGGCGCGCTCACCCTCTGGCCCGAGGGGGACCTCCCGCCTGAGCCGCAGGGCCTCACCGCCACCGAGCCACTCACCGACGAGGGGCTACTGGCGGTGCTCGCCCGGCTCCCGGCGCGCCCCATGCTCGCAGGAGAGGCGGGCCTGCGCCTCTCTCTTGCCGGCGCCCAGCAGAAGCTCCCCGTGGTGCTGGTCAACGGCCGGGTGGCTCTGCCGGCGCCCGGTCAGCCGAGCACACACATCCTCAAGCCGGCGATCGAACGCCTGCCGGGCACGACGGAGAATGAGGCCCTGGCCATGCGTCTTGCCGCAGCTCTCGGGCTGCAGGTTGCGCCGGTAGAGCCCCGCCGCACCGGCGAGCGGACCTACCTGCTGGTCGAGCGCTATGACCGCGATGTCGGCGCCGACGGCTCCATCCGCCGCCTGCATCAGGAGGACTTCTGCCAGGCCCTTGGCGTCGCCCCGGAGCGGAAGTACGCCTCCGAGGGCGGGCCGATCTTCCGGGACGGGTTCGATCTCATTCGCCGCGCCTGCGCCGCGCCTGCGCCTGCCGTGCTACGCCTCATCGACGCCGCCATCTTCAACGTGCTCGTCGGCAACGCTGACGCCCACGGCAAGAACTACAGCCTCCTCCACCTCGCCGGCGGCACCGACTTCGCGCCGCTCTACGACCTCCTCTGCACGGCGGCCTATCCCGACGTCCACGCTAAGCTCGCAATGAAGGTGGGCAAACGCTCGACCCTCGAGGAATTCACGCCCGACACCTGGGACGATTTCGCGAAGGAGATCGGCGTCGGCGCCCCGTTTGTCCGGCGCCGCGCGGCCGCCCTGGCGTCGCTCAGCCTGGAGCGGCTCGGCGCCGCCGCCGACACCCTCGCGGCCGAAGGCTTCGGCGGCGAACATCTCCGGCGATTCGTCGATGTCATCGCAAGGCGGGCCAAGAGCCTCGTGGCGCTCGGCGCGGGACGGCGGGAGACACGCCGGCGAGACCCCTGAAGCTCAGGTGAGCCCGCTCCTTTCCCACGCCTTCGACGCCGGGAGGGCGCTTGGGCGTATTCAGCCGCGCCTTGGCCTTCTCCAGGTGGTTGTGAAAGGTCCGCGAGGAGATGCCGGGCAGGACGCCGATCTCGACGCCCGTCTTGCCGCCCCGGACCCAGAGCAGGCATTTGACCTGACGTGCCGAACGGGGGCTCAGGAGCGGCGGTGGAAGCCGTCAACGATCTCCCGTTCGCGGAGCACGAAGTCAGTCCCGGCCAGGTAGAGGGCGCTGCGCACCTCTGGGCACAGGTCGCTCAGCACACCGGCAAGGTTGGGCATGGCGTGAACGCGGGGCGCGTTCGCCTTGACGATGAGGGACGCTAGCGCCTTTCTGAAATGCAGCAAGACCTGCCTCCCGGCTTCGAGGCGGTTGTATGGGATGCGGGCGCGTGACAAAGGCCGACGCATTCGGCCTCACCCTCGCCCAGCCTTATCCTTAAGTCAGAAGCGCCCCTCTATGAGCCCTCCCCTCTTCTTCAATCTGCAAGCGACCCACAATCCGCACCGCTGGTTGCTCCCGTTGAGCCCCGCGGTCTGCGTCGGTCCGCCGGACAACCTGTTCATGTTCGGTGGGGTGGGTATGGCCGCGGCCATAGCGGCGCTGGAGCGCACCTGCGGCCGCCCGGCCATCTGGGCGACGGCGCAGTATCTCTCCTACGCCCGGCCGCCCAGCATTGTGGACCTGGACGTCTGGGTGCCGGCCTCGGGCAAATACAACAGCCAGGCCCGGGTGATCGGCCATGTGGGCGACAAGGAAATCTTCACAGTCAACGCCGCGCTCGGCGCCCGCGAGAGCGAACACTCCACCCAGTGGGTGCAGGCGCCAGACGCCCCGCCGCCCGAGGCCTGCGTGGAGGCCGACCACTGGCGCGGCGGCGGCGATGACCTGCATAGCCGCATCGAGGTGCGAGTGGCCAAGGGTCGATATGGCGGGGCGAGCGCTGGCGAACCGGCCAGCGACGGCCGCCTGCTGCTCTGGGTCCGGTCGCGGGAGGGCCTGCCCATCGACTCCACCTTCCTGGCCATCGTGGCGGACTTCGTGCCCGGCGCGCTGGGTAACGCCCTGCAGCTGAACGCCGGCGGCAACAGTCTGGACAACACCATCCGCTATCGCCGGATCGTGCCTACCGACTGGGTGCTCTGCGACATCCGCATCGACGGCGTCCATGGCGGATTTGGCCATGGAAGCATGGCCCTGTTCGCGCAGGACGGGGAGCTGATGGCCACCGCCAGCCAGTCGATGATCCTGCGGGTCTTTTAAAGCCCCCGCCTCAGGCGGTGCGGACGAGCTCACGGTGATAGCGCTTCCAGTTCTCCACATAGTGGTGCGCCGAGGCGGTGAGGATCCTCGCCTGACCCTCTGAGACTTCGCGCACCACCTTGCCCGGCGCGCCCATCACAAGGCTGTTGTCGGGGATCTCCTTGCCCTCGGTGATCAGGCAGTTGGCGCCGATCAGACAGTTCTTCCCGATCTTGGCTCCGTTGAGGATGATCGAGCCGATGCCCACCAGGCTGTTGTCGCCGATGGTGCAGCCATGCAGCATGACCATGTGGCCGACCGTGACATCCCGGCCAATGGTCAGGGGCGAGCCAGTGTCGGTGTGGAGAACAGATCCGTCCTGAATATTTGCGTTTTCGCCGATGATGATCGGATCATTGTCGCCGCGAAGGGTGGCGCCGAACCAGACAGAGGCGTTTTGCTTCAGGATGACATTACCCATCACCGCGGCGGTGGGCGCAATCCAGTATTCACCCTCTGGCGGCAGCTGCGGAGCCACATCGCCCAAATTAAAGACACTCATCCGCACACCCCATATCTTGTCAAAAACGTCGCACTTCAGGCTCGGTTAACCACGCTAGCATCATAGTTGCGATGCGATTCGAAGGGATCATACCCCGACGATCCGCGCCGGACCGGCTCCCGGTCTGCAAGGTTCGAGTTGGACGGAGTGCATGGCGCTGCGTTTTCGATCCCGGCGAGGCTCCCTCGCCACCGATGACCCGGCACATGTCGGGGATGGGTCGCCCCCTGGCGCGGCCCTGGCCCCCCCTTCCTTCTCTGTCGTCCTCCCCCCAGGGGCGGTCCGTGCCGGACTCGCCCCTTTTTCATGCCCCCATGGAGGCTTTGATGACCAAGCGTGCCCTGAAGCGACAGCTGCGCGAAGGCGCCTTCGACGCCGAGCAGTTTGAAGATTCGAAAATCCGCCGGCTGCCCATCGAACGGGGGTGGTCGCCGCTAGGGCCAGGCGAAGAGGGCCGCGACCAGGGTTATCT
>JAHUZY010000475.1 GCA_019264505.1 Phenylobacterium sp.
GGGCGGCGCCAGGCCGATCTCCTCCAGGGCCTCTTCGGTCATCTTCCAGATGGGGGTGATTTCGTCGGCCAGATGCAGCACGAGCTCAGGGGTGTGGGGCGGCGCCTGCTGGCGCGTATTGGCCAGGATGAAGGCGCGGCGGCCCTCGGGGGTCTGCTCGATCACGCCGCTCTCCTGCACCTTGCGTCGATGGCGAGTGGCGAAGAACCGGGCTCAGCGCAAGGGGAATGATCAGGCCGGCGCCAGACCGCCGGAAACGCCCTTGGAGGCGGCCATGCGCAGCACCTCCAGATAGCCGCCGCGGATCTCCATCTGCGGCCCCAGGCCCTTGGCCAGCAGCAGGCGGTGCGCCCGGGGCAGGTTGTAGCAGGGCAGGTGCATGAAGATGTGATGCTCGCAGTGATAGTTCACCCAGTAGGGGGCGATCAGGGCGCGCTCGACCGGCCCGGCATAGGTGGTGCGGGCGCAGCGGAAGGGGTCGCGCTCATCCCGGGCCACGCAGGCATGTTCGGCGATATTCCGCAGGCGGGTGATCATCTGCATCCAGGTGGCCTGGGGCAGCAGCCACAGGACGAACCAGGCCCACCACAGGCCGAATGGCGCCGTGAGCGCGATCGTCACGGCTGCGCCCATCAGCATCCGGCGCTTGCGCACGATCTCGCCCTTGAGGATCGGCCAGAGGGGTTCGCCGGGCTTGCGGGCGGCCAGCTGGCTGCGTACCAGGCCGAAGCGCTGCTTGAACCAGGTCTGGCCGGTCAGATCGCGGACGATCTTGCGGCGCAGGGAGACCGGCGTGATCGGGAAGGGCGCCGAGAGGATAAGGTCGGGGTCCTCGGCCTGCTGGACAAACTTGTGGTGGGTCAGGTGATAGGGGCGATAGCGATGCAGGCCCCCGGTGGTCAGGTTCTCGCCGGCCCAGTCATTGATCTTGAGGTTCCGGTGCAGGGCCCCGTGGGCGGCGTCGTGCATCAGCACGGCCAGACCCAGCTGACGTCCGCCGATGATCATGATGGCCAGCGGCATGGTCAGCGGCCAGATCACCACCATGGCGGCGGCGGCCAGGATCACGCCCCAGGCATGGGCGATGAGCGCCAGGCCCTTCCAGCTCGACCGGTTGGACAGGCTGGCCCATTCCTGGGCGCTGAACAGGGTCTTGGGATCTATGCGCGGGGCGACGGCCATGACCGCAGTTTGCCATGGTTTTCGACGCCCCGGTAGAATGACGCTGCGTCAGGCGCGCTCCGCCCCGGGGGCGAGGCTTCGCAGGACCTGCTCGCTGGCGGCGTCGGCGGGATAGAAGAACTCGATCCGCAGGTCGTCGGCCGCCGTATCGGCTGGGGCGCCGAACCTCGCCACTGTGGAGACGAGATCGAGCTTCAGGCCTGCGCCCCGGATTTGCAGGATCAGGGCTGCGCCGGGCGCAGCGTGTACGGCGACGCCTTCGGACCCCTGGGCCTTCAGGGCCGCCACGGTGGCGTCCAGCTCGGCGCGCATGGGGCCAGGCGGCGCCCGCCAGGCCTCGGCCTCGGCCAGGGCCTGGAAATGGGCGACCAGCTGACCCCAGTTGGCAACCGCGTCGCGGAAGGTCGGGCTCTCGCAGGCGGCCCGGATCAGGCTGATCTTGGGGTCGAGGCCGTCCTCGCTCAGCAGGGCGCCGAACAGCAGGGCGGCTGGGGCGTTGGCCGCCAGCGGGCGCCAGGCGCGGTCGACGGCGAAGGCCGGAAAGGGCTCATGGGCCGACAGGGCCAGCTGAGTCACCCGGCGGACCATGGCCGCGGCCTCGTCGGTATAGGCGCTCTCGCCGTGCGCCGGGGCGAAGCCGGCGGCCAGCAGCAGGGCGTTCACGTCCTGTAGGGCCAGATCGAGCGCCAGGGCCAGACGGCCCACCATCTCCCGGGACGGTCGCGTGCGGCCGGTCTCCAGGAAGGACACATGGCGCTGGGAGACCTGGGCGGCCAGGGACAGGCCCAGCTGTGACAGGCCCCGCTGGCGGCGCAGGCGCGCGAGCATGGCGGGGAAGTCGGCCACAGGCCGGGCGGCGACAAGGGCCATGCGGTCTCCAGGACGGGCGGGAGGTCGAAGCTCTATCCTGGCCGAGCCGCCCGGCCCCCTCAATGACCTCTCAGGTCATCGCGCCGTCAGAACAGCCCCTGGGGACCTGCCCAGGCGCCGGCGATGAGCGCCAGGAAAAGGGCGAGACCCGCCAGGCCGTTGGACTTGAAGAGCGCCAGGGCCCCGGCGGGGTCATCGAGCCGAACCTGGGCGGCCTGGCGCGACAGGTGCAGGCCAAACAGGGCGAGCGGCGGCAGGAAGAGCGGACCCAGCCCCCCGGCCCAGGCCGCCGCCAGGGCGGCTGTGAAGGCCAGTACGTAGAAGACCAGCACCGCCTTGGGCGTGGCCTCCCCCAGACGGCGCACCGAGGACTTCACCCCGGCCAGCGCATCGTCCTCCAGATCCTGGATGGCGTAGATGGTGTCATAACCGAGGGTCCAGAAGATGCCGGCGGCGTAGAGCAGCAGGGCCGGGAGTTGCAGCCCGCCGGTGACGGCGGCGAAGCCCAGCAGGGCGCCCCAGTTGAAGGTCAGGCCAAGCCAGGCCTGTGGCCACCAGGTGATCCGCTTCATGAACGGATAGGCCGCCACCAAGGCCAGGGAGCCCACCCCGAGCGCAATTGCGAAGGGCGGCATGGCGAGCAGAATGGCCAGGGAGATGAGGCAGCAGCCGATGACGTAGACCCAGGCCTGGCGCACGCTGATCTGGCCCGACGGGATCGGTCGGCCGGCCGTGCGGGACACCTTGGCGTCGAAGTCCCGATCGACAATGTCGTTATAGGCGCAGCCGGCCGCCCGCATGAGGGCCGCGCCGACGAAGAAGGCGATCAGCCAGCGCCAGTCCGGCAGCTTTCCCTCCATGGCGCAGGCCAGCGCAATGCCCTGCCAGCCGGGCAGCATCAGCAGCCAGATTCCGGTGGGACGGTCGAAGCGGCCGAGCTTCAACCAGGGGCGCAGGGCGGGCGGCGCGTGGCGGTCCACCCAGTTGTCGGGGGCCGCATCAGGCAAGGGGGCGATCATGCCCCTCGTCCTACCAGATCGTGTCTTCGGCGCCTCAGTGAAAGCGGTTGGTAAAACCATGTTCAACGCGCGGTTGACTGCGATTCCCGCCCCGCCTAGCTTCCGGCCGTCCACCACCCGCGACCAGACAGGAGGGTTCGCATGACAATGCATCTTGCACCGAATCCTCACCGCTGCGTCGCCGCGACCCGAACCTAGCTCAGAGCCCCGCTCGAGCGGATCTTCCCGGGCCGGCGCCTCCCCAGGCTTCCGACCTTCAGGAATTTCCCCGTGTTCGTCCGCACCCGCCGGGACGTCTGCTCCCGGCCCTCTCCGCATTCCGCCCCCTGTCGCGCCCTATCGGCGCGCCTGCGGCGCTGCGCCATGTTCGCTGGTCCCTGGACCTGCGCTCCAGATGTTTGGCCTCTCCGATGACCAGCGAATTCTTCGACGAAGACGAAGGCGTCACCCGACCCCGCCCCTTGGGCAACATGGCCGTGATTGGCTTCATGTGGCGCCAGTGGATGGTGGACAAGCCGCGCTTCTTCACCGCCGCCTCCCTGTTCCTGGTGGGCACGGCCTGTGACCTGTCCATCCCCTGGGCGGCCGGCGCCCTGGTGGACGCGGTGTCCTCGCCTGAGCGGCTGACGCAGGCCGCCTGGACAGCCTGGGCGGTGCTGACCGGGCTCTATGTGGTCTATTACGGCGTCCGCACCACGGGCTTCCGCATCCTGAACGGCTTCTACGCCCGGATCATGGAGCGGATCGTCACCCAGGGCTTCGAGCGGGTGCAGTCCTTCTCGGCCGACTGGCATGGCTCCAACTATGCCGGCGCCACGGTGCGCAAGGTCTCCCGCGCCATGTGGGGCTATGACAGCGCGTCTGACGCCCTGCTGCTGATGTTGATGCCGACCCTGATCGTGCTGGCGGGCCTGGCGGTCTCCATGACCGTGCGCTGGCCGATGGCCGGCCTGTTCACCGCCACGGTGGTGATCATCTTCGCGGTCTATAACGTCGTCACCGCGACCTACTATGTCCGGCCGGTCAACCTGGTCTCCAACGCGCTGGACTCCCAGATCGGCGCGTCCCTGGCCGACGCCATCGGCGCCAACCCCACGGTCAAGGCCTTCGGCGCCGAGGCCCGCGAGGGCCAGCGGTTCGCGGACACGGTGGCCCAGTGGCGGGTGGCGGTGATCCGCACCTGGAACCGGTTCAACCTGGTGGGCCTGGGCCAGAACGTCCTGCTGGTCATCCTGCAGGGCGGGCTGACGGGGCTGATCCTGTGGGCCTGGACGCAAGGCGAGGCGACGGCGGGCGACGTCGCCTTCGCCATCACCTCCTTCATGCTGATGGCCGGCTATATGCGGAACTTCAGCGAGATCACCCGCATGCTGCAGAAGGGCCTCGACGACCTGCTGGACGTGGCCGTCTACATGCGCACCGATCCGCAGCTGGCCGACAAGCCCGGCGCGCCGCCCTTCCAGGGTCTGGAGGGCGCCGTCACCTTCGACCGGGTGAGCTTCGGCTATGCCGGCCAGGGGGAGCGGCTCTATCAGGACTTCAGCCTGGCCGTGGCGCCGGGCGAGCGGATCGCGCTCGTGGGCCCCACGGGCTCGGGCAAGTCGACCTTCGTCAAGCTGCTCCAGCGGCTGCACGACCTGGATGGCGGCCGCATCCTGATCGATGGGCAGGACATCGCCCATGTGACGCAGGGCTCCCTGCGCCGGGCCATCGCCGTGGTGCCGCAGGATCCGTCGCTGTTCCACCGCAGCATCGGCGAGAACATCGCCTATGCGCGGCCGGACGCGACGGCCGACGAGGTGGCCCTGGCCGCCCGTCGCGCGCGGGCGCACGACTTCATCGCCCGCCTGCCGCAGGGCTACGAAACCCTGGTGGGCGAGCGCGGCGTCAAGCTGTCGGGCGGCGAGCGGCAGCGGGTGGCCATCGCCCGCGCCTTCCTGGCCGACGCCCCGATCCTGGTTCTGGACGAGGCCACCTCGTCTCTGGACGTGGAGACCGAGCGTCAGGTCCAGGCCGCCACCGAGGAGCTGATGTCCGGCCGCACCACCATCGTCATCGCCCACCGGCTGTCGACGATCCGCAGCGCCGACCGCATCCTGGTCTTCGACCGGGGCCGCATCATCGAGGAGGGCCGCCACGGAGAGCTGCTCGCCCGGGGCGGGGCCTATGCCCGCCTGCACGCCGTCTCCGAAGCCGCCGAATGACCGCCAGATCGAGAAGACCATGACTGAACACTATGATGACACCGACGACCTGGCCGAGCGGACCCTCTCCAACCGGCAGGTGCTGGGCTTCATCGGCGCCTTCTGGCTGCGGCGGCCGGTCCTGTTCTGGACCTCGGTCGTGCTCACCCTGGTGGCCATCGGCTTCGACCTCGCCCTGCCCTGGGCGGCGGGCCGGCTGATGGACATCGTGGCGGCAGGCCCCGACCAGGCCGACCTCGCCTGGCGGGCCTGGGCGATCTTCATCGGGGTCTTCTTCGCCTTCACCGTGGTGCGCAACATCGCCTTCCGGTTCTGGAATCCGATGGCGGCGGCCAACATGAAGGACATGACCGACGAGGGCTTCAAGCGGGTCCAGTCCTATTCCGCCGACTGGCACGCCAACACCTTCGCCGGCTCCACCGTGCGACGGCTAAGCCGGGGCATGTGGGGCTATGACATGGTCTCCGACGCGGTGATCCTGTGGCTGGGGCCAGCGCTGATCGTGCTGATCGGCCTGTCAGTGATGATGATCGCCCGCTGGCCGATGGTGGGCTTCTTCTCCCTGGCGGTGGTGATCCTCTATCTGGTCTCCAACCTCTGGCTGACCACGGTCTATGTGCGGCCGGCCAATCTGAGGTCGGTGGCGCTGGACTCGCGGATCGGCGGCGCCCTGTCAGACTCCATCGGCTCCAACCCGACGGTGAAGGCCTTCGGCGCCGAGGCTCGGGAAGAGGCCCGCATCGGCGGGGTCACGGCCCTGTGGCGGCGGTTGACCCTGATCACCTGGACCCGGTTCATCAATGTCTGGCTCTGGCACAATCTGATGCTGGTGGGCCTGCAGGCGGGCCTCACGGGCCTGCTCCTGCGGCTGTGGTCGCAGGGGGAGGCCAGCGCCGGCGACGTGGTCTTCGCCATCACCGCCTTCATGCTGATGAGCGGCTATCTGCGCAATCTCGGCGAGAACATCCGCATGATGCAGAAGGGCCTCGACGACGTGGAGGACATCGCCCGCTACGCCGTCACCGAGCCGGAGGTCGCCGACGCCCCCGACGCCACCGTGTTCCGCGGCGAGCGGGGGGAGATCGCCTTTGACCGGGTGACCTTCGGCTATAAGGCCGCCGCCGGACCGCTCTATGAGAATTTCACCCTGATCGTGGCGCCCGGGGAAAAGGTCGCCCTTGTGGGCGCGACGGGGGCGGGCAAGTCCACCTTCGTCAAGCTGCTGCAGCGGCTCTACGACGTGCAGTCCGGGCGAATTCTCATCGATGGCCAGGACATCGCAAAGGTGAGCCAGGCCTCCCTGCGCCGGTCCATCGCCCTGGTGCCCCAGGACCCGGCCCTTTTCCACCGCACCATTGCGGAGAACATCGCCTATGCGCGGCCGGACGCCCGTCCGGAAGAGGTGGCCGCGGCCGCGCGCCGGGCCCGGGCGCACGACTTCATCATGCGCCTGCCCAAGGGGTACGAAACCCTGGTCGGCGAGCGCGGGGTTAAGCTGTCCGGCGGCGAGCGTCAGCGGGTGGCCCTGGCCCGGGCCTTCCTGGCCAATGCGCCGATCCTGGTCCTGGACGAGGCCACCTCGTCGCTGGACGTGGAGACCGAACGGGACGTGCAGTCCGCCATGGAGGAGTTGATGGCTGGGCGGACGACGATCGTCATCGCCCACCGGCTGTCCACCATCCGCGGCGCCGACCGGATTCTGGTCTTCGAAGGCGGCCGGGTCGTGGAGGAGGGCCGGCATGCCGAGCTGGTGGCCAAGGGCGGGGCCTATGCGCGCCTGCACGCGGTCACCGAGGGGTTCGGCTAGGTTGCGGGTGACGCCGGGGCCTGAATAGGTCACGATCTGTCAGCTCGGGGTGGGGCTCTGGATGATCGGAGCGCCCCTTGAGCTATGCCGACAATGTCGTGCGCTGGTTGCGGGAGCGGCTCGACCGAGAGCCGCCCCTGGCCGAGCCCCGCGAGCTGGCCCTGGCTCTCCGCGTGCTGGCCCTTTGGCGCGCCTCGGTGATTGTCGACGCCTTCGTGGCCCGCCACGGGCGCAAGGTGCTGCAAGGCCCCTTCGCCGGCATGGCCTATGTGGAGGGCGCCACCGAAGGCGCCCTGGCGCCCAGGCTGCTGGGGACCTATGAGGCCGAGCTTCACCCCTATCTGATGGCCCTGGCCGCCGAGGGACTGGACTGCGTCATCGATGTGGGGTGCGCCGAGGGCTATTACGCCGTCGGCATGGCGCTGCTGGCGCCGACCGCCCAGGTCCATGCCTTCGACACCGCGCACAAGGCCCGGGCCGCCTGCGCCCGGATGGCGGCGCTCAACGGCGTCAGCGACCGGGTCAGTATCGGCGAGACGCTCAAGCCCGAGGACCTTGAGGCCTTCGCCGGACCCCGTCGCCTGGTCCTGATGGACGTAGAGGGCGCCGAGGAGGATCTGCTTCGGCCCGATCTCAGTCCGGCGCTGGCCCACATGCACCTCATCATTGAGGCCCATGAGGTCTACCGGCCCGGCGTGGTCGCGCGGCTGACCGAACGTTTCGCCCCGACGCATCATGTCACGCAGCTTCCCCTCGGCGGCCGGACCTTGCCCCTGCCGGACTGGCTGATGGCCTCGAACCATCTCGATCAGCTGCTGGCGGTCTGGGAGTGGCGGCTTGGGCCCACGCCCTGGCTGGTGATGCGGCCGAAATCCCTCAACGCCTGAGGGCGGACTCCAGGGCAGGGGCGAAGTCGCCGCAGGGTTCGGTCTGCACCTCGGCCAGGCCCAGCCAGCCGGCCATCAGGCGCAGCTCGACGGCCAGGCGCTCCGGGGTGTCGGGGGTCGCGTCCGGCTCGGCGTGAGTCGCCATCACCCGGAGGACGCCCGCCTTGCGGTCGGCCTTCAGGTCCACCCGGGCGGTGATCGCCTCGCCTTCCAGGAAGGGCAGGACATAGTAGCCGTGGGTGCGCTTCTCGGCCGGGGTGTAGATCTCAAGCCGGACCCGCACTCCGAACAGCCGCTCCGTCCGCTCCCGAAACCAGATCAGGTTGTCGAAGGGCGAGAGCAGGGCTGCGCCGCTGATCTGCCGAGGCCGGCGGGCGGCCGGATCGAGATAGGCGCCTTGGTCCCAGCCGCGGACGGTGACAGGAACCAGGTCGCCGGCCTCCACCAGTTCGGCGATCCGCGCCCGGGTCTCGACCGGCGCCATGCGGAAATAGTCCCGCAGGTCCCGTTCGGTGGCCACGCCCTGCGCCCTGGCGGCGATCCGCACCAGCGCCCGTTGAGCATCCTCGCGCGACGGCGTCGGCGCCCCGTGGACCTCTGGCGGCAGCACCTCGTGGGGCAGGCCGTAAACCCGCTCGAAAGTCGCCCGCCGTGTGGCGGTGGTCAGGCGCCCGGTCCAGAACAGGCATTCGGCCGCCCGCTT
>JAHUZY010000498.1 GCA_019264505.1 Phenylobacterium sp.
GGGCCCGGCATAAAGACGCCTCCCGTCGGGTGACCCTCGAAGAGGGCCGGGCCTATTTCCAGGTGGCCAAGGACCCGGGCCGTCCCTTCACGGTGAAGGCCGGCGCCGCTGAGGTGCGGGCCTTAGGCACAGAATTCGACATCCGCAGATCGGACGGCCAGTCCATCGTGACCTTGGCCGAGGGTCAGGTACGCGTCACCCACAGGCAGCAGAGCTGGGACCTGGAGCCTGGGCAGCAGATCAGCCTCCGAGATCAGGGCAGGCGCGGCGATGTCCAGCCTGTGGACGTCAGTCTGGCTACGTCATGGACAGAGGGGCGTCTGGTGTTTCGGGCTCAGCCCCTCAGCACGGCCCTGGCTGAGGTCAATCGCTATAGCCCCACGATGATCCAACTCGATGAGCCCAGCCTGCGCCAGGCGCCGGTGAGCGGGGTCTTCGACACCGGCGACACCGAAGCCTTCGTCGCCGCCATCAGTGATCTCTTTGGCCTGGAGGTAGCCGCACGAGACGACAAACAGATCCTTCTGCGCGCCCCTCGCTGAGCGGGACGCCCACCGCCTCGAAAGTTTCTTAGTCCCTCGGTTAGGGCGCCTGGGCGTCCCAGCCGTCTCTCCCAACAGGCCCGCAATCGCTGACCGTCGCCATTGTCGCTGACGGCGCGAGCGTGGGGTTCTGGAGGGGAAGTTAAGTGCCGAACACAAGATCCCGTTTTCTCGCCGCCGCTGCGCTCTGCGCGCTTTCGACGGGCCTCAACCCGAGCCTCGCCGCCGCCTTTCAGATCCCGCCGGGGTCCCTGGCCGCAGCCTTGGAGGCCTATGCCAAGCAGTCGGACCAGCAGATCCTCTATGAGCCCGACGTCGTCGCGGGACTGACCAGCCCTGGCCTCATCCAGCCCCTGCCCTCACGGGCAGCCCTTGATCACCTCCTGGCGGGCTCGGGCCTGAGCGTCCGCGAGAGCGCGCCGGGGGTCTTTGTGATCCAGCCCGCCCGCCACACCCAAGGCGGCCTGACCCCCATATCCCGCGGGATGGGTCCGGCCCCGTCCCCCGTGGCTGAAGGCCCCGCTATCGAGGCTGCGGGGCCGGTGATGATCGAGGAGCTGATCATCACCGGCAGCCTCATTCGCGGCGGCGAACCGCCGGCCTCTCCGCTTCTGCAGTTTGACCGCAGCCAGATCGACAGGGCCGGCCATAGCACCTTGGGGGAGGCCCTTGCGGCCCTGCCTCAGAACTTCAGCGGCTCAGGGTCGCCGGTCAGCGCCCTGATCGGCTCGGACGGGCGGACCACCAATGATCTAGCCGCCACCGGGGTCAATCTCCGCGGCCTGGGGGCCTCGGCGACCCTGGTTCTGGTCAATGGCCGACGCATGGGCGGGGTGGGCACCAAGGGCGATTTCGCCGATGTCTCGGCCCTACCCACGGCCGTGGTCGAGCGGGTCGACGTGCTGCTCGACGGTGCCTCGGCCCTCTACGGCTCCGACGCCATCGGCGGGGTCGTCAATATCCATCTCAAGCGCCGGCTTGAGGCGCCGGAGACCCGGCTCCGGGTCGGCCTAGCCACTGACGGGGGCGCCGAGGAATTTCAGGCCAGCCACGCCCAAGGCCTCTCGTGGGCCAGCGGCGACCTGGTGGCGGCCTATGAATATGGACGCCGCTGGGGCTTGCAGGCTGAGGAGCGTGAGGTCACCGCCACGAGCGACCTGCGCAGCCTTGGGGGCACAGACCGCCGGACCTTCTACAGCCACCCGGCCAATCTCCTGGTGTTTGACGCCTCAGCTGGCGCCTACCGGGTGGGATGGTCGGTCCCCCCAGGCCAGAACGGGGTCGGCCTGCGGCCACAGGATTTCATCATCGGCGCCCCCAATCTGGAAAACCAGCGGCAGGGCGGCGACATCCTGCCGCAAGAGACCCGACACAACCTCTATGTCTCCCTGACCCAGGACTTAGGCGACCGTGTCCGCTTCCTAGGCGAGGCGCGCTACAATCGCCGGGACAATGTGATCGCCCGGCCAGCGCCGGTCTCGGTCTTCACCGTCAATCAGCGCAATCCCTTCTTTGTCTCCCCCAACGGTTCGACCTCCCACACGGTGGGCTACGCCTTCTCCGACGAGGTGGGCCCCTCCCTCAGCGATGGCCGCGCCGAGAGCCTGGGCCTTGCCGCAGGCCTAGAGATCGATCTCCCGCAGGGCTGGCGGGCGGACATCTATGGGGCCAGCGCCCTGGAGATCGGGCGGCGAAACACTGAGCGCCTGATCAACAGCCACTTCGTCAACGAGGCGGTCGGCGCGATCGCCGATGATCCCAGGACCGCCTATTCGCCGGCCGTGGATGGCTATTTCAACCCGTTTGGCGATGGCGCCGCCAATGGTCCGGCTGTGCTGAGCTACATCGGATCGGGCTACACCCGGGGCAAGACCCAAAGCACGGTGTTGACCTTCGACGCCAAGGCCGACGGGCCGCTGTGGGACCTGCCGGCCGGACCTCTGAAGGCGGCTATCGGCGTGCAGGCGCGAAAGGAGCGCTTCAAGCCGCAGACCACGAGCCTGGTGTCCGGACCCATTCCGGTCAACAGCGGCGGCTCCACCTTTAGCCGATCCATTGAGGCGGTCTTCCTGGAGCTTCGCGCGCCGCTTCTGGGGGCCGATCAACAGATCCCGTGGGTCGAAAGCCTGGAGCTCTCGGCGGCCGCCCGCACTGAGCGCTATGGGGACTTTGGCCAGACCACCAACCCCAAGCTTGGCCTCATCTGGTCCCCTATGGGTGGCCTGCAGCTGCGCGGCAGCTATGGGACCTCGTTTAGAGCGCCGAACATGCCGGAGCTCTACCAGCTTCAAAACGCCTCCCCGGTGCTGGTGGGATCGGGCGCCAGCCAGACCCTGGCGCTGGTCCAGACCGGCGGCAATCTCGATCTGGAGCCGGAGACCGCCGTCACCTGGAGCTTTGGTTTTGACTACCGCCCGCCGTCGCGGCCCGGGCTGAGTCTCTCCGCCACCTGGTTCGACGTCACCTTCCAGGATCAAATTGGTCAGCCTGTCTTGGCCGACATCCCCAATGCCCTGACCAACAGCGCCTATGCCCCGTTTGTTGACAGGATTGATCCGACGCACCCTGCGGACGTCGAGCGGGTCAAGGCGGTAATGGCCATCTCAACCTCATCCAACATCGGCCTGTTTCCGCCTGAGGCCTACCGCGCCCTGATCGACGCCCGGTTCGTCAACACCGGCGAAGTCGTCGTCCGGGGGCTCGACCTGCAAGCGGCCTATAGCTGGGAGGTTCAAGACCACCGCTTCACCCTGGATGGGTCGCTCAGCTATCTCGCCGACTATGTCCGTCGCTTCACCCCCACCGCCCAGCCGGTGCAGCTGGTCGACACCGCCAATCAGCCGGTCGACCTGCGCGGCCGGCTAACCGGCGCCTGGAGCCGCGGCCCCTACACCTTGAGCGCCTCCATCAACTATGTGGACGACTACCGCAGCGAAACAGGCGCTGTCATTGAGGCCTGGACCCCCATTGACGCGCAGGCGCGATGGAGCCCGATCGGAGAAGGCGCGCTGGAAGGGGTCGAGGTGGCGCTGTCTGTGCAGAACCTCCTCAATGAGGATCCGCCCTTCTACGACTCGCCCCTTGGCGTTGGGTACGATCCGGCCAATGCTAATCCGCTCGGCCGCACCATCGCCCTACAAATCTCTCGGCGCTGGTGACGGGCCGGCCCCATGCGTCTGGCCCGCCTGGGCCTGGCTCTCGCCGGGGGCGCGATCGCGACACAGGCCTGGAGCCGGCCGTTCACCATCGATGACCTCTTAGCTGCCGAGGAATTCGGCCAGATGGGGTTCAGCCCCAACGGCCGCCATTTCGTCTTCGAGCGCCTTGGCCCTCAGGCGCAATCTGGCCCCTACGACCAGGACGTCTATTCTGGCTATCGCCGGAGCCAGGTTTTCAGTCTCGATCGCCTAAGCCCCGGGACAGCAAAGCAAATCGGGGCGCCCGCGCCCGGCGATGGGCTCGTGGCGGGGCCCTTCTCCCCCAGCGGCGATCAACTGGCGATCCTGCGCCTGCGCGGCTCCTCGTGGGAGGTTGGGGTCGCCGACTTGGGCAGCGGCGCGGTGACCTGGCTGGGCGTCAGCCCAGAACTGGGGCTGCTCGGCCAGACCCTCGTCTGGCGTTCAGAAACCGAGCTCCTGGTGGCGGCTCGGGGAGACGACACAGCCCCCTTACGCCTGCGTATCGGCGGGGAGATGCGGCGGGCGCTTACTGCCCTCTGGGCCCGCGCTGAGGCTGGATGGGCGCCTTCCATCAACCTTGTGGGCAGCGGCCTGTATCTGGCTTCGCGCCCGAAGGCCCAGACGGGGCGCCTTGTGCAGTTCGACCTGGCGACAGGCCAGAGCCAGACCCTGCTGGCCGCTGACATCTATGATCTGGAGCTCTCTCCTGATGGTCAGTGGCTCGCGGCGATGATCTGGGCTGAGGACCTGCAGGCCCCGCCAGACCAGCCCCTGCGGGTCGCCAGCGCCCCACGCCGGCGCAACCTGATCCTCGTCGATCTCAGGAATGGAAGGACCGCCACCCCCTGCCCTGACTGCCACCTGGACACCCATCTCATCGCCTGGGCGCCCAAGGGCCGCGAGGTGCTCGTCTATGGCCGGCGTCAGACCAGCAAGCCCCTGGCTCCCACCTATCTGCGCCTGTCCTGGGCGAGCGCGCGACCGGTTCAGCTCCCCGGTGTGCGTCCGATCATTGATCGCACCAGCGAGGGCTACGCCATCCCGCGGGCGGCCTGGCTGGGGAACCAACCGCTGATCCTCGCCGAACCCGAAGGCGGCGGGCGGGCCGACTGGTGGCGGGTGACCAAGTCCGGCCTTAAGAATATGACCAAGGGCCTCCCCCAGGCGCCCGACGCCATGGTGTGGCCAAGCGCTGGCGACGCCGTTTCGGTAAAGATCGGCGGTGAGATCTACGAGATCTCGCCGGACGCTCCGCCCCAGCGCGTGTTCAAGGCCGACAGCGTCGTAGCCGCCTCAAACCTCGCCCTCTCCAATCGCCACAGGGTCAACCAGCCGCACCAGGAGCCCTGGTTCTTCACCCAGCACGAGACGCAGGTGGCGCGGCTGCGGAGCCTTCAGGGTCAAGACCCAGCCCCCCCCCGAGCGGGCGCCTGAGAGGGTCGCCCGCGCTGTGAGCCCGGTCGGTCTGGCGGAGATCTGGCGCACACCAGCCCAGGTCCTGACCCTGCAGGTCCAGTGGTCCGACGGCGAGGCGGCCGAGCCCGTGATCCTGAACCAGGACTTTGCACAGATCGATCTCGCCACGCCTCGAGGGCTCCGAGGCCAAGATCTCGCTGGAGGGGCGTTCACCCATTGGCTGCTGCTTCCTGCAGGGCCAGGTCAAGCCTGCGGCGAAGGCCCCCCGCCCTTGGTGGTGATCCCCTATCCGGGCGCCAGCTACCCCGCCGCCCCAGATCCGACAGGCCGCGGCGTTGGGCGCTACAGCGCCAATCCCCAACTCCTGGCCGCGGCTGGCTTTGCTGTGCTCATCCCGAGCCTCCCACGAGCGCCCGGCCAAGAGCCCGCAGAGGGCTTGGCTGAGCAGATTCTCGCCGCCGTCGATGTGGCCGCCGCCACCGGGGATGTCGATGTCTCTCGGCTGGGGATCATGGGGCAGAGTTTCGGCGGCTATAGCGCCCTGATGGCGGCCACCCAAAGCGCGCGTTTTCGCGCCGTCGTCGCCTCAGCCGCCCCCTCGAACCTCGCCTCGATGCGCGGCGCCTTTGACCCCCATCATGAGGTGCTGCCCCGCGACGGCCTTGAGCTCAATCCCAACTATGGCTGGTCAGAGCTTGGACAGGGGCAGTTGGGCGTGTCTCCCTGGGAGGACCCTGCAAAATACATCCGCAACAGCCCCGTCTTCTTCGCCCACCAAATCACCGCCCCTGTGCTGCTGATCCATGGAGACGGCGACTTCGTCCGCCTGTCCCAGGCCCAGGAGATGTTCTCGGCCCTCTATCGGCTCGGGAAAGACGCCCAACTCCTGACGGCCTATGGCGAGGGGCACGTCATTTCCAGCCCAGCTAATCGCCAAGCGGTGACGTCCCATACGCTCGCATGGCTCCAATCGGCCCTCTGTCGATGACACCTCGTAGGTCATCCCCAGCGGGGCCCAGTGATGTCCGTCTTCTTCTTCAGGACAAGACTTGCGGGCTTACTGCGAGCACGACCGAAGTCCGACGCCTCCCAACCCTGGGCCGAGCAATCCACGACCGGTTTAGCGTCTTGGGGGGCGTCGATCTGTCCGACCGCCCCCGCGATGCGACCCGGGCGACAGATTTCCGCGATTGATCATCGTCGGCGCCAACATTGTATCACGCTTGGTGCGGCGCGAGCCTCACGGCACAGCGAACCCCGGCGTTAGCCCCCTACCACGCCCCTAAAGCGGCCTCTCCATCGCACTCCGGTTAGCCGAAGTTCTGAACGGCTGAGATGGGCTCATCAGCGAAGTTCGGAAGGTCCGCCAAGTGGCCCCTGGAACGGCGGCATCGCCCAACTCGCAGAGCAGACTCTCAGCAGACCTCCGGAAGGCCGGGTTTAGGAG
>JAHUZY010000188.1 GCA_019264505.1 Phenylobacterium sp.
GTGTCTGGGCCTCGGCGGCGGCGGGCAGGCACAGCGCCAGGGCGAGTGCGCCAGGGGCGGCGAAGGCGAACAGGGCACGGGGGATCATACGGCAGGCTCCGGATCTTTGGGTTCGTCGCAGCGCCGAGTCGGCGGCGCCCAGGCGACAGCTTGGCCGCCAATGAAGAGGCTCCGGGCGCCGGCCGCAAGCCGCCGGCGATCAACTATTCGGGGACATAGACCATCTTGCCGTCGGGCAGGCGGTAGGTGATCCCGGCCTTCACGCCCTGACCTTCGCCGATGGCGCCCGAGGATTCGTAGCGGGTCAGCTCCTCCCCCTCCTTGATGATCATGGTCATGTCCGCCTCGCCGGGATTCTGCACCACGACGACATTGTCGGCGTTGAACGGATTGAGCGGGTTCTGGACGATGACGATCATCAGGATCGCGATCACCACCACGAACACGTCGATCAGATTGACCACCGAGAGGATCGGGTCGTCGGCCTCATCGTCCTCCAGGAAACGCATCAGGCCAGACCCCGCTCGTAGCTGCGGAGTTCCTCCAGCAGCCAGCGCCGCCGGATCGTCAGGATCACATGGGTGATGCTGGCGGCGATCAGGGCCAGGACCACGCCGGAGAAGGCCACGACGAGGTTCTCGCCGATGGACCGCCCATCGCCTTCGCCAAGCGCCAGCAGCGCCGGACCCATGGGGATCATGGTCGCCACGAGACCGAGCATGGGCGCGCTGCGCGAGGTGATGCGCAACCACTCCAGCCGTTTCATGATCCAAAGCTCCAGATCTTCGCTGGAGGCGCCCGTGGCCGCCTGATGGGCTGCGAGCCGCGAGCTGTAGGCGCCCGACCGCCGCTGGGTCCACTCCATGAGGAAGGCGCCCAGGGCGATGAAGGCATAGGCCAGGGCGATGACGATCAGGGTCAGGGCCGGCGGCAGAAACAGTCGGGCGAGGTCGAACAGACCTGCCTCAAGGCCGTGCATGGGACAACTCCAGGAAGGAACGAGGACGGGGTCTGGCCTGGCTGGCCGCCCCGATCAGGGTGAGGGCCAGGAGGGCGGCGAGCCCCAGCAGGGCCCGCCAGGGAGAGACGGGCGCAGCGGGAGTGGGCGGCTGCACCTTCTCCAGCACCTGCCCCCGGACGGTGGGGGAAGGGGGCGCCGGCTCAGGCGGCGGCGGTTGTGACGCGGTCGATTGCGGTGACGCCGGGGCGCTGGCGGCCGGTCCAGGGGCCGGCGCAGGGGCCTGGGGCGACAGGCCAAAGCCGCTGCGCAGCAGCGCCGTGGTGGTCGCCTCGCCCGCCATGGCCCCGGCCTCGGTCAGCTCGGACCAGCGCTCCGCCAGTTCCGCCAGCGTCTCGGCGTCCGGGGTCCAGTAGCCCTTGCGGATGGTCTCAGTGAGGCGCTCGATCAGCTGGGCCTGGGCCGTGGGGTTATGGGCCTCGAACCAGGCGTTCAGCCCAAGCTCACGCCGGTCCATGATGAAGGTCTCATGCATGGCCTGCCACTGGTCGGGACGGACCATGGCCGGATCCGTGACCTGCCAGCCAAACAGGTTGTTGGTGACGTCGAGAATCTCCAGCGTGCCGGCATAACCCTCCCCCTGCATGGCGGAGATCCACTGGGGGTTCAGATAGCGGCTGCGCAGTTCGTCGGAGAGGACCGAGGCGGCTGTCCGCACCCGCGGCGTGCTGCCCCGCGCATCGGTGATGAACAGGTCCGGACTCGCCCCATCCAGCTTGCGGATCGCCATGGACAGGCCGCCCAGATACTCGAAGGGATGGTCGGTGGAGAGCACCCCGTGCAGATTGGACGACCGGGACAGGACCGCGGCCTGCACACCGCTGAGCTGGGCGGCGAACAGGTTGGCGCCCTCGACGGTCTCCCCCCAGGCGTCGGCCCCATAGGCGTACTGCAGGCGCGAGAGGAACCGGTCGGCCACCTCGCCGTCAGACTCCCAGGCCGTGGAGTCCAACACCGCGGCCGGAACCCCGCTGCCATAGTCGCCAGGGGCGTTACTGAAGAGGCGGATGGCCGAGAGGCGCCTGGCCTGGTCGGCGGGCTGGCCCGCCGCGATCAGCTGGGCCTCCACCCTGGCGCTGTTGGCCGCGACCTCATTGCCCGGCTCATCCAGGACCGCCAGCCGGTTGAGCGCGCCGCCGAGCAGGCGCATGAAGCCGTCGAACTGGTCGCGATAGACGCTGGTGATCTGGAAGACCACGTCCACCCGAGGCCGCCCCAGCTCGGCGGCGGGAATGATCTCCAGGTCCACCACCCGGCCGCCCTGGTCCCAGACCGGGCGCAGGCCCAGAGCGTGCAGGGCCTGGCTCTCCACAACCCCCAGCGTCCTCACCGCCTCCCCGGACCAGAGGGTGAAGGCGAGCTTGCGCGGCGGCTCGCCATGCTGGTCCAGATAGGCGGCCTGCAGGCTCTCGAAGGCCTCGCCGCCAGCGATATAGG
Source organism: Phenylobacterium sp. (assembly GCA_019264505.1). Taxonomy (GTDB): domain Bacteria; phylum Pseudomonadota; class Alphaproteobacteria; order Caulobacterales; family Caulobacteraceae; genus Phenylobacterium. The sequence continues at coordinate 2,456 of JAHUZY010000188.1, forward strand.
CCGCCAGGGTGGGCAGCTTGTCGGGCTCGAAGCTGAACAGGTTGCGGCCGCTTGGCACGTCAGGGTTTCGGACAGGATCGCCGCCCGGGCCTGCGGCGATAAAGCGACCTGAAAGACCCGCCAGCAAGGCTTCCATCTCCCCGGTCTCGGCCAGATGGCGGTCCAGTTCGGCGGCCCGGGTGAGGTAGGCGCGCAAGGCCTCATCAGCCAGGGCCTCGGGGGGCGCGCCCTCCCTGAGGTGTCGATAGAGCAGAAGATAGGGCTCGCTCTGGCGGATCTGCTCGGCGTCTTCGGCGAACAGTTCGTCGGCGTCGAGACCAAGCTGGAGGTAATAGGGCCGGCCGAGCTGCTGCATCACGGTCATCAGACGCTGCTCCGGCGGGGCGGGCTCGCCGAAGGTGTGCAGACCAAGGGGCGTCACCGAGGCGGCCAGGGCGTGCAGATGGTCATGCAGGTCGATCATGTAGTCCGGGAAGCTGGCCGCCACGGCCGCCTCATCCCAGCCGATGTCCTGGGCGACGCCTTCCTTGAGCGTCAGGGCGGCGATCTGGTCGGCGGTGCGGTCGCGCACCGGCCCATCCTCCAGCTGTCCGTACTCATGCACCAGGGCGTGGATGTCGCGCAGTTCGTCATAGAGACCGGCGGGGGCGAAGGGCGGCGTCTGGTGGCTGATGGTGACCGCCCGGCCGCGCCTGCGGGCCTGAATGGCCTCGCCCACATTGTCCTGGATGTAGGGATAGAAGACCGGCACATCGCCGACCGTCAGGAAGGGATAGTCCTCCACCGACAGGCCGCGATCCTTGCCCGGCGTCCATTCCTGCGTCCCGTGGGTGCCGAAGTGGATCAGGGCGTCGGTGGCCAGAGGCTCGCGCATCAGCAGATAGGCCGCCAGATAGAGGTGGCCGGGGGGGACCTTGGTGTCGTGATAGGACTCTCCAGGCCGATCGGCCCGGGGGGGCTGCGGCATCAGGGCCAGATGGCCCAGGCTGAGGCGCGGGATGACGAACTGGCGCTGGCCGGCCACCTCGCGGACCGCCCAGTGAGCCTCGGGCGCCCCCCACCGTTCGCGAACGGCGGCGCCGATCTGCGCCGGCTGCCGGTCGAGCCAGGCGCGGTAGTCATCCACCGGCAGGGTGGCCGCCAGCCCTCTGGCCAGCAGGTCGTCCAGCGTCTCCGGGCGATAATAGCCGCCGAGCAGGGCCTGGGCCTGAGCGATCAGGGCCGCCTCATCGCTGGGCGGGACCTGATAGCCCTCCGCCGCCAGCCGCCCGGTGAGGGCGGCCAGACTGCGGGGCACATTGAGGTTGGAGGCGCCCAGGTTCTTTTCGCCCCCGGGGTGGTTCCAGAACATCAGGGTCAGGCGCTTGTCGGCGTTGGGCTTGGCGCGCAGGGCGCCAAGGCGGGCGGCTTTGGCGGTCAGGGCGTCCACCTGGGCCGGGATGGGGCGGGTCTCTCCCCGGTCGACGGTGGCCAGCACGATGGGGTCGCTGACGCCCCAGGCCTCCGGCGTGGCCAGCAGGACCGCCGTCGTCTGTGCGGCCAGTCCGGTGGGCGAGGCGCGCCAGGCGGCCAGGTCCCCTTCCCGATAGACAAAGCCCGACAGGACCGGCAGGCCCAGCGCCTCGAACTCGGCCTTGCGGGCGGCCCCGTTCTGCAGGTGCTGGAGATTGACCAGAACATCGAGGCCTGCTGGCCCGGCGATGGCTCCGATGGCGTCCGCCTTGGCGGCGTCGAACCAGAAGACCACCGGCGCCACCCCGGTGGCCTCGGCGCTGCGGACCAGGGCGTCCAGCAGGGCCGTCTCACCGCTGGAGATGGCGCCGGCATAGGTGATCACCCCGAGCCGGGGGGCGTCAGCCGCCCATCGGGGCTCGGCCCAGGCGAGGTAGTCGGCCACCTCGGCGAAGGGTCGTGGGGCGTCGGGATGATAGACCCCGGAAGCGGGCAGCACTTCGGGATCCGGGAAGCCGACCAGATCCGACCCCGCCATGAGGGCTGACGCGTAGGCGAACAGGACCCTGTGGTTGGCCGGTCCGCCATTGGCGTAATAGGCCGACAGCCGCGCCGCCGCCCTGGGCTCCAGGCCGCCGCCAAAGGCTGGGGGGCCGCCGCCGACCCTCACCCACGGGACTTGCAGAGCCTCGAGCCGGCCCTCCAGACTGCCCATCACCTTGGCCAGGTCGTTGCCCCGGGGCGTGTCGAGGATGATCAGATCGGCGTCGGACAGCCACTCATCCGCCGGACGGGGATCGGTCTCCACCCACAGGCCGTCGAGGCGCAGTCCTTCGGCCTCCGCCAGGAGCCGCAGTCGGGCGAGCTTGCCCGGCAGCACGAAGTCGGTGGTGATGACCCGCACCGTTGGCGCGGTGGCGAGGGCGTCCTCAGCCTGGGCTGCGGAGGTCCCCGACAACGCCGCCCAGAGGCCGACGGCTGCAAGCCAGAGGTGGAGCGCTCGCCCCATCCTAGAAGCTCAGATTGAGGCCGAGGTGATAGAGACGACCTGGCTCGGCATAGGTGAAGGAGCCGGACTTCTCGGCCAGCCGCTCATCGGTGAGGTTCTCAACGCCCACCCGCAGGGTGAGGCTGTCGGTGAGCCGCTGGCTCGCTTCCAGAGACCACAGGCTGTAGTCGGGCAAGCCCCCGGTGCTGACCGTCTGCTCGCCCACATATTCCCCGCGCAGCTGAGCGCTCAGGCCCGCGTTGGGACGCCAGCGCAGGGTGGCGTTGGCCCGGGATTCCGGACGCTCCAGCAGGGCCTGGCCGGTCTGACGATTCTCCGTCTCCAGCCGGGTGTAGTTGGCCGCGAGGTTCAGGTTGGCCGGCAGATCCACATCCCCGCCAAGCTCCAGGCCCCGGATGCGCGCCTCGGCGACGTTGCCATAGATGCGCACCTCCCGGCCGCGAATTCCGCAGAGGCGGACGCACTGGGTCTCAACCAGGTCCTTCAGATCGTTCTGAAACACCCCCAGCCTCGCCGACCAGCCCTCGCCGGCATAGTCGGCGCTGGCCTCATAGGTCGTACCGATCTCGGGCTTCAGGTCCGGATTGCCGAACACCGTGAAACGGCCGCCGGCGGCCCCCCCCTGATAGTAGGGCGACAGCTGGGTGAGGCTGGGCGCCTTGAACCCACGCCCCACCCCGCCCTTCAGTGTCAGGCGGTCATTGAGGTGGAAGACCGTGTAGATGCGGGGGCTGGTCTGCCAGTCATAGGCGTCGTGGTGGTCGAACCGCGCGCCGCCCACCACGGACCATTGCTCGGTGATGCTCCAGGCGTCCTGGATGAACAGGCCGTACTGGTCGGCCTCGCTGCGCCCCTGAGCGTTGACGGCCGGATTTTCCAGCTCCTGGCGTCGGGCCTCGCCGCCCGCGCTCAGCATGTGCGCCCCCCACGGCAGGGTCACATGACCATCGGCCACGGACTCGATGATCCGCACCGTGCCGCTTGGGGTCTGGTTCTGCGTGCGGGTGTTCACCCGCTCGACCTCGCTGCGATAAACCCGCGCCAGCGTCTGGCCAAAGCCGTAATCGCCCCGGTGGCTGGCGGACACCTGCTGTCGTGTGATGTCGTCCTTGAAGCGGTAGTAGACCGGCGCCGCCCCCGTCGTGACAGTGTCGCGGTAGCGGAAATCGTTCCCCGCTCCGAAGGTGAAGTCGAGCCGCTGGGAGTCGTCGGGCGTCCAGCTGAGGGTGGCCGAGGCGTTCAGGGCGCGACGGCCCTCCAGTTCAGCCTGCCGGGGATCGGCCGCCTGATAGGTGGGATCACGCCCGGAGGCGTCGGCATAGAGGCTGAGCCCCAGCACCCCCTCCACCAGAGGACCGCCGGCATAGGCGCCCATCTGATAGGCCCGGCCGGCGCCCCGCTCAGGAACCGTGCCGTTCAGGGTGGCGCTGCGCAGCCAGGTGTCGGTGGCGCTGCGGGTGATGATGTTGACCACCCCGCCCAGGGCGTCGGCGCCATAGAGGGAGGACATGGGTCCGCGGACCACCTCGATCCGCTCGATCGCCTCGGTCGGCGTCCAGGCCAGATCATAATCCGCATGGGCCACCAGGCCACCCACGGCGCTGATCCGCCGCCCGTCCACCAGGACCAGGGTGTGCTCCACCGGCATGCCACGCAGGCTAATCCCTCGCCGGGTCATGCCGATCCCGGTGATGGTCACCCCAGGCTCATTGCGCAGGGCGTCCGACAGGTCGGCGATGGGGCGGGCGTCCAGGTCCGCCCGGCTGACCACCGAAATGGTGGCCGGCGCGTCCCGCAGCGCCTGCGGACCCGCCATCGGCGTCACCACCACCTGGGTCAGGTCGGTGGCGTCATCCGCCAGGGCCGGCGCCGCCGGGATCAGAAAGACGACGCTGGCGAACCAGGCGGCGCGACGGCTTGAACGCGACAGACGAGACGACGAAACAGACAGCGACACAGAAGGCCTCCCCACAAAGAGCGGAGGACCTGTAACGTTATAACATATCTATGAGTCAAGCCTCATCTGGCGGGAGGTTCTGCGCCTTCGCGCTGCACGCAGGAAACAGGCGCCCTTCGCCCTAATGGGAGGCGAAGATCGGGATGGGGCTGGCGGCGACCATGGCGCGGCTGACCCCGCCGAGGAGCAGTTCCTGCAGGCGCGGCCGGCCGTAGAGCCCCATGACCAGCAGGTCGGCCCCCAGTTCGGCGACCTGACGGGCGATCACGTCCACGGCGGATTCGTCCTGGCTAGGATCGGTGATCAGCTCGGCCTTGACGCCGTGCCTGGCCAGCAGCGCCTCCAGAAGACCGTCCGAATTTCCCTCGCCATCGGGGGAGACGGTGAGCACGTGCACCGTTTCGGCGCGCTCCAGGATCGGCCAGGCGTCCTGCAGGGCGCGGGCGGCCTCTCGCCCACCGTTCCAGGCCACCAGCACCCGGCGCCCCACCGGCGGCGCGTAGTCGTCGTCCGGGGTGATCAGCACGGGACCGCCGCTGGCCAGGGCGACCTGGGCGGCGCTCAGGCCGTGCTCGCTGAGACAGGCCTTGGCGTGTCGGGGAAAGATGGTCAGGTCGCTGCGGCGGGCCACCGCGAGGAACGGCTGGGGCGAATCCCCGCCCACCATGCGCCAGTCATGGGTCACGCCGCTCTGGGCGCAGGCGGCTTCGAACTGCGCCCTTGCCGCCTCGGCCACCTTGGCGACGGCGGCCTCATGGCCGCTCAGAACCTGCTGGACCACGTCGGCCGGCAGGGCGGTGAGGCTCTCGGCGGCCATGTATTGGCGAACATATTCGCTGGTCAGGAAGACGCCGGTCAGATGCGCCCCGTACCGATTGGCGAAATCCGCCGCCGCCTTCGCCCGCAACCCGGACGCCGCGTCCTCGTCGAGCTGCACAATGATTTGACGAAATGACATCAGCAATCTCCTTGAGGTTGTTTCGATCCTGCCTGGGCCTGCGACCCAATACCAGGGTCATTGCGCCTGAGACGGTTCGCTCTGCTCGCCCAAGACGCCCGCAAGCCTGGCCAGTAGGTCCTCGCGCGCCGCGTCGGTGGGCGCTTCGGCCAAGGCGGCGTTCAGCGCCATGTTGAGGGCGACCCGGGCGTTGTGCCAGTCGGCCTTTACTGCCTGTCCCGGGGCGAGACGGCGCGCGCGCTGCGGCGCCGGGGGCTCTGCGCCATCCACCTTGGGGCCGGAGATCTCATAGGTAGCGTCCAGATCCGGGATACGGATCGAGGCCCCGTCGAAGCCCGCGCCGACCAAGCGGGCGCTCAGACCCTCAAGGGCTTCCGGCTCGCCATGGCAGAGGAACACGGCGCCGCTCACCGGCGCGCGGGCCTTGGCCCAGGCCACGAGGCCGCCGGCGTCGGCATGACCCGAATAGATGTCGAGGGCGCGGATGCGGGCGCGGACCTGCACCTCCTCCCCCTGAATGCTCACCCGGCTGGCCCCGTCCTCCAGAATGCGGCCCAGGGTCCCGACCGCCTGATAGCCGGACAGGAGCACAGTGGCTTCGCGCCGCCAGAGCAGGCGCTTGAGGTGTTTGCGGACGCGGCCCGCGTCGCACATGCCGCTGCCGGCGAGGATGATGTGCCAGCCGCGCAGGCGATCGATCCGGTCGCTTTCGGCGGGCTTGCGCAGGAAGTTGAGCCGTCCTCCGGCCCGCAGGCGGTCAAAGGGGTTCACCCCCGTGGTGCGGTTATAGCCCCGCTGCTGGAAGACCTCGGTGGCTTCGATGGCCAGGGGAGAGTCCAGGAAGATATCGGCCTCGGGAACCTCGCCGGCCTCCATGAGAGCAACCAGGTCGGCGATGAGCTCCTGGGCCCGCTCGACGGCGAAGGTGGGGATGAGCACAGGCCCGCCGGCCGCATGGGCGTCCCGCAGTTCCTGGGCGAGCGCCGCGCGACGT
>JAHUZY010000222.1 GCA_019264505.1 Phenylobacterium sp.
CCTTGGCGCTGACCGTCTCCCCCATGGCCGCGCGCAGATAGGCGTTTACATCGGCCGACTCCACGGCCCGGCGCTCGCCATCCTCGTCGAGATACTGAAACAGCCGTTGGCCGGGCAGGTCCTGACAGGACTTCACGACCCGGGCGAGTTTGCGGTCCTGGAACGAGGTCTCGTGCTGTTTGCCGCCCTTGCCGCGGAAGGCGAAGGTGACGCCGCGGGTGCTGATCTTGGCGTGGCGATCGCGCAGGGTGGTCAGGCCGAAGCTCTTGTTGGTGCGGGCATATTCGTCATTGCCCACCCGGATCAGCGTCACTTCCAGCAGCCGGATGACGGCGGCCAGCACCTTTTCCCGGGGCAGGCCCCGGCGGGCGAGGTCGGCCTCCACCTGTTTGCGCAGGCGCGGCAGGGCGCGACCGAAGGCGGCGACCCGCTCGAACTTCGCCAGGTCCCGATTCTCGCGCCAGCGGTCGTGATAGCGGTACTGCCGTCGTCCCCGCTGATCCCGGCCAGTGGCCTGGATGTGGCCCCTGGCGTTGGGACAGATCCAGACCTCGGTCCAGGCTGGCGGGATCACCAGGGCCTGAATGCGGGCCAGCGTGGCCTCGTCCGTCACCGGCGCCCCCTTGGCGTCCACATAGGAAAAGCCGGTCTTGCCAGACTGTCGGGCGATCCCTGGATCGTCGGGGTTCACATAGATGAGGCCAGCTGCCCGGGTTTCGGACTTGAGGTCGGCGATATCGCGCGGCATGCGGCGGATTCCTCACAGGCCGGGCGCCCGGCGCGGCGAGCAACGTGGTAGGAACCCCGCCGGTTCCTCTTTCCATCCGCCGGTGCGCCTTGAACTATCGCCACGCCTTCCACGCCGGAAATTTCGCCGATCTGGTCAAGCACGCGGCCCTGCTGTGGCTGCTCGCGCAGATGCAGCGAGGCGGAGCGCCGCTGCAGGTGATCGACACCCATGGCGGCTCGGGCCTCTATGACCTGCGCGGGACTGAGGCCAGACGGTCCGGGGAGGCCGAGGCCGGCGTCATGCGCCTGATGGCCCAGGCAGAGCCTGCGGCGGAGATGACGCCCCTGGTCCAGGCGGTGGCCGAGGCGAATTCCGGCGGCGAGACCTGGCTCTATCCGGGTTCGCCCTGGCTGATCGCGCGGGCCCTGCGACCCGGCGACCGGTACGATGTCTTCGAGATGCAGCCTGACGAGCATGGCCAGCTGTCGGACCTCATGGCGGAGCGAAAGGCGGTGGCGACCCACTGCGCCGACGGCTTCGCCGGCGCTGTCGGGCAGATGGCGCGCGGCGCGCGGCATCTGGTGCTGGTCGATCCCCCGTTCGAGCGGGCCGACGACTATGGGCGCAGCTGCGACCTGGCCGCCGGCGTCCTCGATCAGGACCCGGCCGCGACCCTGCTGATCTGGGCGCCGCTCAAGGACCTGCATACGCTGGACGTCTTCGTCCGTGACCTGGAGGACGCCTGCGACCTAGCGCCCATCCTGATCGCCGAGGCCAGGATGCGCCCGCTGGAAGACCCGATGAAGATGAACGGCTGCGCCCTGGCCCTGATCAATCCGCCTGACGGCGCGCAGGCGGTGTTGCAGGCGATCTGTGCGGCGGTGGTCGCTGAGGCCGTGGGCGGCAAGGCCCAGGTCTGGCCGGCGGGCTGAGGGCAGGCGTGCTCAAGCGATCCTTCGACATTGTCGCGGCCTTGGCCGGTCTGGCGGTGCTGTGGCCGGTGTTGCTGATCATCGCGATCGCTGTGCGACTGGATTCGCCAGGCCCGGCGATCCACTGGTCGCGGCGGGTGGGCCGCGACAACACCATCTTCCTGATGCCCAAGTTCCGCAGCATGCGGATCGACACCCCTGACGTGGCGACCCACCTGCTGGACGATCCGAAACAGTGGATCACACCGCTCGGACGGCTTCTGCGGCGCACCAGCCTGGATGAGTTTCCCCAGCTCTGGAGCGTGCTGGTCGGCCAGATGAGCCTGGTCGGCCCCAGGCCTGCGCTGTTCAACCAGGACGACCTGATCGCCCTGCGGACCGAGGCCGGCGTTCACCGCCTGCGGCCTGGTGTCACCGGCTGGGCGCAGATCAATGGTCGCGACGACCTGCCCATCCCTGACAAGGTGCGTCTTGACGCCGAATACGCTGAACGGCGCAGCCTGATCTTCGACATCCGCATCATCCTGATCACCCTGCGCGCTGCGGTTGCAGCCAGGGGGGTTTCGCACTGACGGGCGACAAGTCGGCGACTGACGCGTTGTAGGGGCCTTCAGTTGGAGTCCCCCCGTGCCGCAGCTTCCCCCTGGCCTTTCGCACAGCTTCTCCGCCCTGCGCCTGAAGGCCTTGGAAGCCTGCGCCCGCCGCCCCACGCCGGAGGCCCGCCAGGGCTTCCGGCGCCGCGCCCTGTGGAGCGGCGGGGCCCTGGGGGCGGTCGTCCTGGCCCTTGGGCTCTTCCTGCTGCTGTTCGACTGGAACCTGTTGCGCGGCCCGATCGGCGCCTTCGCCTCAGCCCGTCTGGGCCGCGAGGTCATCCTGGCTGGAGATCTCGACGCCCAGCCCTGGTCCCTGCGGCCCTCGGCGACCGTCAACGGCCTCAGCATCGGCGATCCCGACTGGGCCGGCGAGGGCAAGATGGTCGAGATCGAGCGGCTGACCATCCAGATGGAGCTGCTGCCGCTGTTTCGCGGCCGGACGATCCTGTCGCGGCTAGAGCTGACCCGCCCGGTGGTGCGATTGCAGCGCGACGCCGATGGCCGCGCCACCTGGGATTTCTCCAAGCCCGGCGAAGCCTCCGAGCCGGTCGATCTTCCCGCCATCCGCCGGTTCATCATTGAGGGGGGGCAGCTTGAGGTGATCGACGCCCAGCGCGGCCTGCGTTTCGCCGGCGGCGTGGAGGCCAGCGAGGTGCGCGGCGGCGACGCGGGTTTCGCCCTGACCGGCGACGGGAACCTGAACGGCGAGGTGTTCCGGCTGCGCGTCAATGGCGGCCCGCTGATCAATGTGAATCCCGACGAGCCCTATCCCTTTGACGCCGACATCCGCGCCGGCGCGACCCGCGTGACCGCCAAGGGCGCCCTACCTGAGCCCTTTGACCTGGGCCGGTTTGGTCTGGATCTCACCGCAGAGGGCCCGGACCTGGCGAGGCTGTACGGCCTGACGGGCCTCGCCCTGCCCAATACGCCGCCCTACCAGCTGTCGGGGCGCCTGGTGCGCGAGGGCCAGATCTATCGGCTGGACGATCTGGGCGGCCGGCTGGGCGACAGCGACCTGTCGGGCAGTCTGCGGGTCGACGTCACCCAGGCGCGACCCTTCCTCTCAGCCGACCTGCGCTCCCGGCGGCTGGATCTGGACGACCTGGCCACCCTGTTCGGCGGCGCCCCCTCGACGGGCTCGGGCGAGACCGCCTCGGCCGCCCAGGAGGAGATGGCCCAACAGCTCCGCGCCCAGCAGCGGCTCTTCCCGGATGCGACATTGGACGTCCAGCGGATCAGGTCCATGGACGCCGAGCTGACCTATCGCGCCGATGCGATCGAGGCGCCGAACCTCCCCCTGCGCGGGGCGCGGGTGAGCCTGACCCTGGAGGACGGCTTCCTCGACGCTCAGGAGGTGGTGTTCTCCCTGCCCCAGGGCGCCTTCGCCGGCCGCATCTCCCTGGATGCGCGCCCCGACGTGCCGATCACCGACCTGGACATGCGCCTGACCCGCGCCCGCCTGGAGCAGCTGCTGCCGGCCGGGGAGGGGGGCGTGGCCCCGCTGTCGGGGGACCTCGTGGGTCGGGTCAAGCTGAGAGGCGCCGGCGCCTCGGTGCACCGGGCCTTCGCCAATGCGGAGGGCGAGGCGCTCCTGGTTGTGCCGCAAGGGGAAATCCGCGCCGCCTTCGCCGAACTGATCGGGATCAACGTCACCCGTGGCCTGGGGCTCCTGCTGACCGACGACCAGTCGCGGACGCCGGTGCGCTGCGCCGTGGCGCACTTCAAGGGCCGGCAGGGGGTGTTGCGCGCCAGCGCCATCGTCTTCGACACCGGGCCGGTGCTGGGGCGCGGCGAGGGTGAGATCGATCTGGGTCGCGAGCGCATCGACTTCCGCCTGGATGGCGAACCCAAGGAGCCCCGCCTGATCCGGCTGATGGCGCCGGTGACGGTCAGCGGACCAATGCTGGCGCCCGAGGTGGGTGTCGAAGCCGCGGGCGCCATCGCCCAGGGCGGTCTGGCGGTCGCCC
>JAHUZY010000316.1 GCA_019264505.1 Phenylobacterium sp.
ATGTATCTCCCTTCAGGTTACGCCGCAGGAGTGCGGCAAGACCCACGGGAGCGCGGGGCGGTTGCGTCATTCAAACCATATCCCTGGCGCGGCACAACTATAGAGGCTGGGCTTGGGCGCGACTGCGCATCGCCGCGACAACGGCCCCCGCCGCGCCCCGTCGCAAGGCATGATAGGCGTCAATCCACGCCAGCAGGTCTCTTAGACCGCCCCGCGACAGCAGAGCGCTGAGGACGCGCCATTCCTCGGCCACCTGTGGGAGGGGAAGCACCTCCGCCTCGGCCCGCCGAGGTGCGGCCAGCCTGTCAGAGAGCAGGCGATGGGCCCGCTGCAACGCGAGATTACGGCCCTCCTGCACCAGATGATGGAAGACCACCTCGACCGCCGTCTGAGGCTCATGTTCTGCCCTCGCCGCCACCAGCTCGGCGGCCGCCGCCCAGCGCCCATCCCCGCTGACAAACTGAGGCTCCAACGCCGCACGAAGATAGGCCGCCTGCAGATCGTAAAGTTCAATGAGATCCACCGCATCGAGGCGCCAGGCGAAGAAGCCCGATCCGCGTCGCTCCTCGATGAGACCTTCCCCTGCCAGCCGGGCGAACGCCTCCCGCACCGGCGTCTGGCTGAGATTGAGCGCCCGCGAAATCTCTGCGGCAGTCAGCTGCTCCCCCATGACGAGGGCGCCTGAGCGCAACTGGGTTCGAATTGCGTTCACCGCCTCGCCATAGGGATCGCGCAGTCGCATCGCCCGTCCACGCTAGTTGATCATGAGCCCGCCCCAGGGTTGTGTCCGAAAGGGGCGGCTGGGCCACAGACCTTCTGGTTGTAACCCCAGCCAGGCAACCATCTTTGACCAGCCATCGGCGACGTATCGCCAATATCTGGCGTACAGGCGGGAAATATAGCAACAAAAATGCGGCAGCTCGGCGCGCTCTGTACAAGCGCGCACAGACTCGGAATAGTTGAGCCTGTCGGCCCGCGAGCCCGCACTGTGACCATAAGTTGTGTTTTGGAAACCCGATGGCGGAGCCTGAAGCCCCACATGACGACCTGACCCTTGCTCAGGTCCTTCGGTTGATCAGGCAAAGACGAGGCCTTCGGGCGGCGGACGCGGCGATGTCTATGGGGCTGCCCCTTCGCACCTATCTCAACTTTGAAGCCGACCTCAGCGGCGCTTCGCCCGCCCGACTGCTTGCGTTCGCCGATGCGGCCGACTGCGACGGGATGGCCCTTCTCCTGTGCGCCGGCGGCGCAGATCCCGCCCTGGCGCTCGCCTGCGCCGACAACAAGGCCGCACGGATCGCCATGGGCGCCGTTGAAGACCTCTATGAGAGCCTCGGGCCAGAGCTCAGCAGTCTGACCGCAGCGGCTGTCGTCGGGGCCTTTGATCGCGCCAGCACCCTGCTGAAAGATGACGCCTTCGCCCGTTCACGGGAACGAGCCGACGACCCCGGCGACCCGCTGAGCCTCTTGACCCAGCGTCAGCTGGAATGTCTGCGTTGGGCTCAGGCGGGCAAGAGCTCCAATGATATCGGCGTCATCTTGGGGATTTCGCATCGCACCGTCGACAGTCACATCAAGGAAGCCTGCGCCAGGCTGGAGGTCAGAACCCGCGTGCAGGCGATTTCCCGGGCCATAGAGTTGGGGCTGCTGGCGCCGCGACCTCGGTAAACTTACCGATGCCCGCCCGCGCGACGAACGACCGGCCAATAGCGCCTGGAGGCCAGCCCAGCGCAGATCGACCCATCGGCTCACCATCGAACGACCTGGACGGACCCTGGCGGCGCCCCTCGCGATGAGGACGGCGGTCAGCGGGTCTCTTAGCCCCCCGTCCCCCGCAGCTGACACCGCCCCTCGACTGAAGCTTCTTTTGGTCCGTCCGCCTTGGGACTCCGCGACCAGGTGCTCAACCAAGGTTGCGGCGCGTGCCCCAAGCTTGGTCCACAGACCCTCGCCGCGGCCCTCTGAGGCTCGAAAGGCTCGCGGCAAAGCTAGCCTGTTAGCTCGCAGGTCACGGCCAACACCCAGCCGATAAGGCGTCGGCCAAGCCTCGCTGAGGTTGCTAGACAGCTGAGATTTTGCATGCAAGCTCTACCATGGAGTGACCTATAGCGGCGCGCGCCTTGGCCAAAGATCCGGTCATACGGACAATAGGTTGTCACTTTGGGGGATCGTCATGAGAACCGCCGTCGCAGCGCTTATCGCCATCGCCACCGTTGCGAGTTCTGGACTCGCCAGCGCTCAGTCTAGCTACCTCTGGGAAGAACTCGGCTCAGGTGACGGAATCACAGCGAGTTATAATCCGCTCTCGGTTCAGCATTCAGAGGGCGTGGTCACCTTTCTAGAGAAGATTAGCTACGCCTCGCCTTCGACCCTCTCTAACGGCGAGTCGATGGGCTACTACACCGTCGAGATGACGATCGCCTGCGCCGCCGACACCTTTAAGCACGCGAACTATACCGCCTATACGCCTGCAGGCGAGGTCATCCCGGGCGTTGAGGACCCGACGCCCTCGGGCATGAATCCCATTTCGCCAGACGGCGTGCCCGCAGCCTTCAAGGCCAAGTTCTGCAAATAGTCGTCGCCTGCCCCTCATCCCCTCCAAGCCTTCTGAGGACGTCGAATGCTAGCTCTTCTGGCCGCTGCAAGCCTTGGGGCCCAGCCTTGCGCGCCTATCCAGGCGCTCGCCCAGCAAGCCCTGGGGGCGGCCGGGGTTGTCGCGACAGGGCCGGCCTCAACCGACACAACAGGCTGCTCGGTCAGCCTGAACGGTGGAGCCGAAATGGGGGCGAGCTTCGTGCAGGTCGCAGCCAAGCTCGACCAGGCCCTGACCGGTGAAGGCTGGACCCGAAACCTGTCGGCCGACGCCGATGGTCCTGATGGAACAGCCGCCGGCTACGACAGGGCAGGCCAGAGCCTTTCCGTTTCGGTCAGCCAGACCAAACGGAGCCCCAGACCCGCATACAGCGTGGTTTTGGCCTTAACCGCGACCGCCGACGCCGCCCCCGCGCCTGACGCCATGACGTCGGCCGTCGTTCTCGACCCAGCCTGCCTGGCGAAAACCGCCTGGGCGGTGGATCCGGCCGCCGACAAGATCCAAGCCTTTGGCTGCCGACCGCTCAGCGACATTCCCGCCCCTGACGCCGAGGGTTTCGTCAACTACACCCGGCCAGCCGTCGACGGGCAGGATGGCGGCTTCACCCGCGCCAAGCCCTCGGCTGACGCGCCCGCCGGCAAGGTTGCCTTTGTTGTCCAGGACAACACTGGTGGCAGTTTCACCGCCCAGGCCACAGTGACTGGCGTGCTCGGCGGTGATGGGTTCATGGAGGCTGACGGCCTCACGGTCGAGTAAGTCCTCAGCGCCCCCGGGTCAGGGCCCTGTACTCCACCAGCCGTTCCTTATCGCGCCGCACCTGGTCGCCGATGGTGTTGTCCACGTCCAGAGAGGCGAAGCGGACCCAGCCGTCCAGGCCGAGCTTGTCCTTCACCGCCTCGGTCGGGGTCTGCCATCGGGCGTATGACATCCACGACACGATGATAGCGAGGATCACCGCCACACCCTGCAGGACGCGGAACCCGATCTCATTGGCGCCGGGCGCAGGCCAAAAGGCGAAGACGACGAGCCAGGTGATCAGCACCAGCGGCGTCGTGATCCGTCCGATCCAGCGCATCCAATAGCGCTCCCGCCGCACCCGCCAGAGCTCCATCTGGGCGTACTTTTCCAGATACTCCATGCGCGCCCCGATCCACATGACCAGGCGGGTGAGGAACAAGGCGCGCTGCCCCCAGCCCTTGCCGTCCATCTGAAACTGGGTCTCGGCCTGGTCGGCCATAGCCCGGGCGTTGGTGAACAGGTTCTGCAACTCTCGCGTCCGCTGCACGATCTCGCGTGAGAGCTCATAGGAGTCGTTCTCCAGGCGGAACCGGTACTGGATGAACAGGATGGCGGAGACCCCATGGAAGACGCCCAGGATGGCCAGCATGCCAACCACCGCCAGGCCCAGGCCCTGCACCTGATCTCCCACCCACCGGGCGAACACGGTGGGGCCCAACACCGCCATGACGGCGAAGCCCGAAATGGCCAGGGCTTGGGTCAGCCGCTTAATCCCCACATGCACCCGCAGCGCGTTGAACACGCGACGGCCATAGCCGTGAATCCGGCCACGAATGTCGGCGTCGATCGGGAAGCGGTCTTCGATCTGCCGGGTGAACAGGACGTGGAAGCGGTCGGGTTTGTTTTCGGTTTCCCAGAACGGGAAGATGTCCAGCGCCTGGTTGAAATACTGGTCGATATTGCCGGAAATCGCCGCAATAGCGTCCGGATCCAGGGTGAAATAGTCGCTCTCCTGGATGGGGCGCAGGATGCCATCCTGGGCGCCGATGGGCTCTGGCCGGGCGGCCGGGGTGGCCGGCGGGGTCATCCGATGGGGAATGTCCGCCGCGCCTGGAGGGGGGGCCAGCTGGGCTGCGAAGCTGGCGGCCATGGTCGCGCCGGCGCCGGGCGTCTGATCGTCATGCGACATGGCGGACGCTTGAACCCCCTGGATCTGAGCAGTGAAGCTTAGAACATGGATAGTGTCGGGCCGACGACCTTCTCGCCAAAGGCGAAGCTGTGAGCTTGATATCGGCGCGATCCCGACCCGGTCGCAAGTGAAGTTTCAGACAGGCGAGGCCCGCGGGCGTTGAAGTTCTGTGCTAGGATTGCGACATAGCCGTCTTTCAGACGTTCCGCCTGCGCCGCCCCTTGCGGGGGCTTAAGGATCGCAGTCGGACCGGGAGTTTCGCACCGCCATGAGCACCACCGACGTCCTCGAAGCCGAGTATCGCGACGGCCAGATCCGCACCCATGGGCCTGAGGGCTTCGAGGGCATGCGCAAGGCCGGCCGGCTGGCGGCCGAGTGCCTGGACATGCTGACCCCCCATGTGGTCCCCGGCGTCGTCACCGACGATCTCGACCGCATGGCCCGGGAGTTCATCCTCGACCACGGCGCCCTGCCCGCCTGCCTCTTCTATCGCGGCTATTCCAAGACGGTCTGCATCTCGGTCAATCACGTGGTCTGCCATGGGATTCCCGGCGAGCGGGTGCTGCGCGAGGGCGACATCGCCAATATCGACGTCACCTGTATCGTCGACGGCTGGCACGGCGATCACAGCCGCATGTACGGGGTCGGCCCCGTTTCAGCCCGCTCCAAGCGGCTGGTGGAGGTCACCTACGAGTCCATCGCCCGCGGGATCGCGGCGGTGAAGCCCGGCGCCACCACCGGCGACATCGGCCACGCCATCCAGTCCTATGTGGAATCCATGCGCTGCTCAGTGGTTCGCGACTTCTGCGGCCATGGCTTGGGCAAGGTGTTTCACGACGCCCCCAACATCCTGCACTTCGGCCAGCCCGGTCAGGGCGAGGTGCTGAAGGCCGGCATGTTCTTCACCATCGAGCCCATGGTGAACCTGGGCAAACCCGCGGTGAAGGTGCTGGCCGACGGCTGGACGGCGGTCACCCGCGACAAGTCCCTCTCGGCCCAGTGCGAGCACTCCATCGGCGTCACCGAGGATGGAGCCGAGATCTTCACCGCCTCCCCGGCCGGCCTCTTCCAGCCCCCGATCGAAACCGCCTGAGGCCCAAGCGGGTCAGGCTCCTGGCGTCGCAAAGCCGTCAGTCCTCGACCTCTTCACCGATCGCGCAGGCGAACCACTCGAGCTCGTTCCGCTCGAACTTCAGCGTTTCGTAGAAGCAGATCGCCTCTTCATTGTCGGTCTCTGTGGCGAGCCAGGCATAGGTGCACCCCCGCGCCTCCCCCCATCCGACCAGTGCGGCGATGAGCTGGCGTCCAATCCCGCGGCGCTTGTGGCTAGGGGCCACGCCGAGATTGTCGATGTAGAGATCAGACGCCCGGTCAGGCTGGACATGCACCATGCCGCGGATCTGGCCGACCACCTGGTCATCCTCCACGGCCACGAACATCACGTGACCGGCCGCGGCCAGAAACGGGCCTAGTCGATCGGGCGTGATCTCCTCGTCGAACACATCGTCGGCGACCTTGGCCAGCAGGTCTGCGTTTTCCGCCGTGACGCCATGAATGGCGATCGCCATCGCACGCTCTCCTTTGCGCGTATCGGACAGGCCTCTCAGGACGCGCCCATGCGCAGACGTTTGAGCGCCTCAGGATACCGTCGCGACAGAGGCGCCTCCATACCGTCAAGTGAGACGCTGTAGTCGCCGGACCCTTCAGGTGTCAGGCCGGTGACCGCGCGGGCGTTCACCAGCCAGGACCGGTGCGTGCGCAGGAAGTCTGCGGTCCCGAGCTCTGCCTCAAGGGCGGCGAGCGAGCCCCGCATCATCGGCCGGCGACCGTCCCGGAGTCGGAACTCCACGTAGTTCCCAGCGCTCGTCACCGCCAGGATGTCGTCCAGCCGCACCCGCACCAACCGGGCGCCGTCGCGGATGTCGAACACCTGCGCAGCCGCCGGCGCAGGTTCGCCGCCCCGGTCCAGGACGTCGACGAGCAGGTAGCCGCCGACGAGCAGGGCGTAGGCGACTAGGTCCTTCCAGACTTCGTACCGGTAGCCCCCGACCGCCGCCGACAGGTCATAGGCCTGTCCCAGGCCTGCAAAGGCCATGGCGCGAAACAGGATGAACAGACCCACGTGCAGCACGGAAAACATGAGCGCCGCCGCCACGTGGGCCCCCAGCCGCATGGGCCAGGACCAGGCTCTGGTCGTCCGCAGGACCGCCCAGGGCGTCCAGGCCAGCAGAGTGATGGCAAGCCAGCTTGAGCCCTCCAAGACAAGGTGTTCGACCACCCGACCGCGCCCACCCTGGGTGAAGCCCAGGACATTGAGCAGACACACCGCCCCGGCGCCGATGGTGATCACGAGCCAGCCGATCACCAGCTGGCGACGCGCCCGATCCGTTGGCCGCCGCTCGTCCCACCGGCTGCGCCGCTTATCCCTGGAGGCTTTTCCGACGGGTCGCCCGTCGCGATGAGAGGGCTCGTTCACCTGAGAGGGAGACTGCGCCATGAGCGATCCGAGCTCGCGCCGATACGATCTGGACTGGATCCGCATCGGCGCCTTTTTCCTGCTGATCCTCTACCACGTGGGAATGTTCTATGTGCCCTGGGACTGGCATGTGAAGAGCCCTGAGCCGGTAGCCTGGCTCGAGCCGGTGATGCTGCTGACCAATCCCTGGCGCCTGTCGCTGCTGTTTCTGGTCTCTGGCGCCGCGACCCGCTTCATGGCCGACAAGCTGGCGCCCGGCGTCCTGGCGGGCCAGCGCACCGCACGGCTGCTGCCACCGCTGGCGCTGGGCGTGCTGATCATCGTCCCGCCCCAGTCCTACTATGAGATCGTCGAGCAGCTGGGCTTCGCCGAGGGCTACCTCGCCTTCTACGGTCGCTATCTGACCGCCTCAGGCGGCTGGTGCGACGCCGACGGCTGCCTGATCACGCCCACCTGGAACCATCTGTGGTTCGTGGCCTATCTGCTGGTCTACACCCTGGCCCTGGCCGCCCTGATCGCCTGGGCTGGGCCCGCCCTGCGTCGTCTGGAGGCAGGACTTTCCCGCCTGCCGGCCTGGACGCTGCTGATTGCGCCGGTCCTCTTCCTGGGCCTCGCCCGGGCGGTCCTGCTGCCGCGGTTCGGGGTGACCCATGCCCTGGTGGACGACTGGTACAACCACGTCCTGTCCTTCAGCATGTTCCTGTTCGGCTATCTGACCGCCAAGTCCGATGCGGTCCGCCGTCGTCTGATCAGCCTGCGCTGGCCAGCCCTCGCCCTGGCCCTGGTCGCTTACGCGGCGTTCAGCCTCTATGCCTGGACTTGGCGCGAGGCTGCTGCTGAGCCGGCCGCCGGCCTCGTGCTCGCCATGCGCTATGTCTATGCGGTCGATCAGTGGTGCGCGATCGTCGCCATCCTGGGCTTCGGCGCCAGCCACCTGAACCGCCCGTATCCGGCCTTGGCCTATCTGACCCTGGCGGTCTTCCCCTACTACATCGTCCACCAGACCGTGATCGTCGTCGCCGGCCACCACCTGGCGCAGGCGGGCCTGCCCCAGGGCGCGGAAGCCGCGCTGCTAATCGCCATCACCGTGGCGGCCTGCGGCCTCACCTACGAGATCGTCCGCCGGATCCCCCTCCTGCGGCCTTGGTTCGGCCTGAAGAACTGATCGCGCATCTGGCGGGGTCAGGACGCCGATTACGCCAGATGAGTGATAAAGGCGGGCTAAGACCCGACCAAAGCCCGCGCTCTGCCGAGCTTGGTCAACAACCCCGATCAACTGGGCGAGGACGCGGAAGACATACGCAAGCGCCTCAAGGGGCGCCTGGCCGCCACTGACCGGGCGCGGGTGAAGAAGACCTCGCACTCCTACGGCTGCGTAGCTGACCCAGAAGGTCTTCAACCGTACCCTTGCCGGAGATCGACACCAAGCAAACACACAGCCCACCGACGCCTGTCGTTGCAACTTAGGACAGGCCGCATTGGCCCTAACGGGGCCAGCCCCGCCAAGCCAATCTTGGCCAGGGCACCACTTTAAGCTGGCCAGAAATAGCACCAAGAAAAGCTATCGCTGGCCAGTTTATGGATGATGCGTGCCCGCAGTGTCCTTGGCGCCCACTCGTCTTGCTCCCAACAGTGACTGCATTGGGCTCAAGGGCGACCTTCCGAAGGTCTGCTTCCAGTGAGGCCGGATGACCGCGGACGTGTGGACACGCGCTGTGTCCATTCAGCTTGCGGCAGAAGTCGTGCGTGTCCCCATTTTCCGGCGCCATTTTCACGGTGCAGGAGCAATTGGTCCTTGCTGCCGGCACGGCACCCCGCGGCCATCTCAGACAAACGCTGGGCACAGGGCCGGAGCGATTCAAACGACCCCGAGGGTCAGCGACGCCGGTGTAGTTCACCTGTGCCACGGGATACTCCGAGAAGAACATAAGATGAACGCTCTCGTTGCAGCGGATTCAACCCCGTGGCAGGCTGAGCGCCGAAGGAGTCTGTGGATGACGCTGCTGAATTGGGAGATGACGCCGGACGGTCTGGTGATCTTGTCCGATACGCTCGTGCTCGCCGGAGAGGACCACCGGCCGCGAAATTTCATGACGAAGGTCTATCCGGTTTCGCACCTCAATGCCGTAGTCGCCGGCACCGGCATCGGATCGATGGTCACGAGCTTCTTCGTCCACGTGGCGAGCGAGATGCTCGTCAATGACGTCGTGCACGTCACCGAGTTTGCACCGACTTCGCTTCGTTCAATGTGGGAACAACTCAGCGACCAACTGCCGGAGACCGCGACGACGACCCTCTACATGTTCGGCATCGTCGCTGAGACGGGCCAGTTCGCGGGGTTCGCCTATCGCTCCACCAATGACTTTGCGGCGGAGCCATTGTCCTACGGAATGGCGTTCAAGCCCGCGCCGCCCAACGGCGAATTCCCTACCATCGAGAGCCTTAGCGACTTCGCCAAATACGCCCTGGCGCAGCAGGCCGACGACCGTGCTCTGCCGCGCAAGCAACGCATTGGCATCGGCGGTGACCTATGGATGTACAGCTTTGAGAAGGACGATGATGGAGCGCTCATGACGCGAGTTCAGCGTCTGATCCGGCTTCCGCATTATGACGAGGATCACGAACTCATGCTTGCGCAGTTGCCGGAGAATGAGGGCCACCCGTATTCCGAGCTTATCCTCGCGCGAGATCCGTAGCCTAGGCGGCGGGCTTCAACTCGAAGCGGTGAGGTCGCACGGCCGCCATCAGAGCTTGGGCATCCCTGCTGGGGTCGATCCATGCCTCCCACTGACAGGCCGCGGTCTGGGGGTGCATCCAGGAGAGCCGGCGTTGAGGAACGTCTGCTTTTCGGCCCAGAGGTAAGGTCTGGAACTGGCGCCTACCTGACGTTAGCCGACTTCTCGATGCACCGGTTGCGCGCCAGGCCCGCCTTTAACTTGTCTTGGCCAGCCTTATGTTGCGATCGGGCCCACCTTAAACTGCAACGAAAGCCTCGCCTAGCCGCCACAACGCCCTACTGATATTTGTTAATATATTAAAACGGGCAATTGATGCAGATTACGGCATCACTGAGATTGACAAACTCCCACCTCTTTGATACCTTACTCGCTATCATTTAGGCATATTGATGCAGAATAAGAAATCAAAAAGCCCGGCCATGTCCGCCTTAGGCGACATCGTGCGCCAGGCCAGGCAGGCAAAAGGTTGGAGCCAGCGTGACCTCAGCGCGCGCACCCACATGCCCCAGGCGCAGATCTCCCGCATCGAAAACGCTGACGTGGATCCTCAGGTGTCCACCCTGATCGAACTGGCCCGAGCGCTCGAGCTCGAACTGCAGCTCATCCCAAAGTCGGCCTTAACGGCGGTTGAGGCGACCGTGCGATCGACCAAGGCGCGGTCTGATGAGCGCGCATTCCAAACCCTCATGGCTGACCTCCTGCGCGCTGCCGAACAGGCCCACTCCATGGCGCCCGATCGCGAAGACATCGCCTCTTTGCTGTCGAACCTGCGTGATCTTCAACCGCGGACGACCGCCCTGCGTGCGCGCGCCTTAATGGACGATCTCAAGAGCGTGCAGACTCGGTTGCACGGCTTCCTGACCTGTCCACCTGCCGAGCGCCCAAGCCACACTCAGCCGATCCGCGACGCCGCGCAAAAGCTCAAGGACTTGAGAAACATGCTGGCGCATGCCCCGGCAGGCGAACGGCCAGCCTACAGTCTGGACGATGAGGACTGACGATGGCGGCTGATGCCTTGGAAGTGCGGCTTGGTGACAGAAGGATCGGCCTGATCACCGCACTCGGCGGCGACCAGTCGATCTTTGCCTTTGACGATGCCTACGCTGAGGACCCAGACCGGCCGACGCTGAGCCTGTCCTTCAAGGGGGATCGCGGCGGCCTGTTGAGGGACCACAGGCCGACCCGGACGCAGCTCACGCCGTTCTTTTCCAACCTCCTGCCGGAAGGTCCGCTGCGCGAGTACCTCGCCAAGCGCGCCGGGGTGAAGCCGATGCGGGAATATCCGCTTCTCTAATCGGGCATGGGGGTCAAGCTGGTTTTGCTCTTCGGCCTGATCGATCACGCGGGTCACGCTTCTCTTCGCAGTCTGGATGGCTCCTTACGAGCGGAGCCGCTGCACGCATGCATGGGATCAGGGTCTGG
>JAHUZY010000322.1 GCA_019264505.1 Phenylobacterium sp.
CTGAAGCCCTGCTCTTCACCCACCGGGGCCTGAGCGGCCCGTCCATCCTGCAGGCCTCCTCCTACTGGCGCGAGGGCCAGGAGATCGCCGTCGATCTCGCCCCGGGCCAGGACGTCTACGCCCATCTGCGCGCCGCCCGCACCAGCCGCGCCAAGGCCGCGCCCGTCACCATCCTGGCCGAACTCCTGCCCAAGCGCCTGGCGCAGTATCTGGCCGAAACCCACGCCCCCAAGGGCAATATGGCCGACCAGTCCGACAAGGTCCTGCGCCCGCTCGCCGAGGCGGTGAACGCCTGGCGGGTCAAGCCGGTAGGCTCCGAAGGCTACCGCACCGCCGAGGTCACCCTGGGCGGCGTCGACACCAACGAGCTGGAGTCCCGCACCCTGGAATCCCGCAAGGTCCCCGGCCTCTACTTCATCGGCGAAGTGGTCGACGTCACCGGCTGGCTCGGCGGCTACAACTTCCAATGGGCCTGGGCCTCAGGCTGGAGCGCCGGACAGTCGGTCTGAGCCGGGTTGTCGCCTCACAGCCCGCGGAACCCGGCGTAGCGTCTTCCGCTACATAAGGCTGGATATTCGTAGTTCTTGACGCTACAGTCAGGTCGTTACAAACATCAGGGAGAATGATCCAGACATTCCGAAATCGGCAGACGGAGGCGGTCTTTCGGGGCGAGAGCCCGAAGGGCTTTCCCGCTGACCTTCTTAAGCGTGCGAGGCGAAAACTTCAGGTGCTCGACGCCGCCACGGATGTCGCCGACCTGCGGGATCCGCCGGGAAACCGGCTCCACCAGCTGGTCGAGGACCGTGAGGGTCAGTGGTCCATCAGTGTGAATGACCAGTTCCGCATCTGCTTTGAATGGGGGCCGGCAGGCCCGGAGAATGTTGAGTTCACAGACTATCACTGAGCGCGGCGCAACGGGCGGATCGCTGCCCCACACCGGCC
Source organism: Phenylobacterium sp. (assembly GCA_019264505.1). Taxonomy (GTDB): domain Bacteria; phylum Pseudomonadota; class Alphaproteobacteria; order Caulobacterales; family Caulobacteraceae; genus Phenylobacterium. The sequence goes on from JAHUZY010000322.1 coordinate 943, forward strand.
CCAAGGCCCAAGAATGGAACGGACCCATGGCTATGCGTGACTACACGACCTTCGCCTCCCCCCTGGCCCATCCTGGGGAAATCCTCCGGGAGGATTATCTTCCCGCAGTGAACCTGTCGCCCGGCGGTCTGGCCCGCGCCATGGGCCTCAAGGACCGCAGCCGGATCGAGCAGTTGGTTCGAGAGCAACGCTCCGTCACCTCTGACACGGCCCTGCGTCTGGCCAGGGTGTTCAGCACGTCTCCGGAATTCTGGATGAACCTCCAGGCGCAGCATGATCTCTCGCGAGAAGCCATCGCCAACCGCGAAGCCCTCAACCACATCCAGCCGCTGCGCGCAGCGGGTTGAGCATCGTCAAGATCGACGATCCAACCCCGCCTACCCCTCAAACCCCACCGTCGCCACCGCCGCCCACGGTCCGCCCAGATAGCGCCAGACCTGCAGGCCCTCGGCGGTGATGTCGAAGGGCTCGAACTCCAGTTGCAGGCGTTCGCACAGCGCCCTCGCCTGCGCCGGATCGGCCTTGTTCTGGATGGTGATGTGCGGGCGAAAGGGCGCGCGGTCCTGGGGCGTCAGCCAGGGCGCGAAGGCCTGGGCCAGTTCGGCGCGCAGGGCGTCCAGGCCCGGCGAGGAGATCCGGTAAGCCACCCCACGGCCGATGAACCAGGGCCCCCGCACCTCAAGCCGCATCGGCGCCCGCGTAGCGCAGGCGCCCTTCACCGCCTCCGCCACCCGCGCCTCCTGCTCGCCCGGGAGGGCGTGGAACAGGGTCAGGTGGGCTGGAACCACATTGCGATGGGCGGGAAAATGCGCTCGACGCAGGTCGTCGAACCAGTCGAATCCGCCCTCGTCCAGGGCGGCGGTGATGATCAGCGGCGCAGCGTCGGGCATGGTGTCAGTCGGCCTCCAGGGGGCGTGTAAGCTTGACCATCTAGCAACCGGTATGGCCCTGCGCGGTTGACGCGCGACCCCGGCTGGGGCTTGCTCCCCCCTCGCGATGCGCCGAACCATTTTAAGAGCGCTCGGGGAGGATTTTACATTGGCCCAGAATTCATCGGGCGACAGCGAGCGGCTGCCGTTCAAGACCAAGCTCGCCTTTGGGGTCGGCAGCGGCGCGGAGTCCATCGCGCTGTTCTCCGTCGGCTCCTACGCCATGCTCTACTACAATCAGGTCCTGGGGCTTGAGGCCCATCTGGCGGGCCTCGCCATTTCGGCCAGCCTGTTCCTGGACGGGATTTCCGACCCCCTGGTCGGCTCCCTGTCGGACCGCACCAAGTCCCGCTGGGGTCGGCGGCACATCTACATGTTCTTCGCCCCCATCCCCATCGTCCTGTCCCTGTGGGCGATCTTCAACCCGCCGGACGGCCTGGGGACCTGGGCGCTGTTCTCCTGGTTCGCCGTGACCGTGATCATGCTGCGCCAGTCCATGACCTTCTATCACACCCCGCACCTGGCCTTGGGCAGCGAGCTCAGTCGCGACTACACCGAACGCTCCAAGGTGATGTCCTACAACAGCTTCTTCACCTGGGCGGGGGCTGCGGCCACCACCTGGATCGCGCTCTCCTACTTCTTCCAGGCGACGCCGGAATATCCTCGCGGCCTGCTCAACCCCGAGCCCTACGGGCCCTTCGCCTTCATCATGGGCGGCATCGCCCTGGTGCTGCTGGCGGCTTCGGCTTGGTTCACCCGCGACCGGATTCCCCACCTGCCCAAGCCGCCGGAGAACCTGCCGAAATACAGCCCCTTTGAGTTCTTCAAGGATATCGGCAAGGCGTTCAACAACGTCAACTATGTCTGGCTGCTGGTCGCCTACTTCTTCCTCAGCATGATGATCGGCCTGCGCGGCGGCCTGCATCTCTACACCAACACCTACTACTGGGGCCTGGGGTCGGAGCAGATCCGCTTCTTCGTCATCGGCTCCTTCGCCGGCTACCTGTCGGCCTTCCTGTTCGCTGCGGCCCTGCATGGGAAGTTCGACAAGAAGGCCACCATCATCGTCTCGGCCATCGTCTATGCGCTGGCGCCGTCGGTCCCGATCCTGATGGGCTTCGCCGGCACACTTACGCAGGAGACGCCCAATCTCCTGGCCATCCTCATCGCCTTCTCGGTGCTCAGCTATGGCGCGGCCAGCGTACTCTCCATCAGCATCATGTCGGCGCTCGCCGACATCGCCGACGAGAACGAGCTGAAGTTCGGCCTGCGCCAGGAAGGGGTGCTCTATTCCACCCGCGCCCTGTTCGCGAAGGTCGACCAGGCCATTGGCGCGGCCCTGGCGGGCTTCGTGCTCACCTTCATCAACTTCCCGGTCAAGGCTCAGATCGGCGAGGTCCCCGCCCAGGTGATCTGGGACTTGGCCCTGTGGGATGGCGTCCTGGCGGGCATCCCCGGCTTCATCGCCGTCTTCTTCTACGCCCGCTACAAGATCACCCGCGCCACCTACGAGGAAACCAAGGCCGCCCTGGCCGCCCGCCGGGCCGCCGGCCTCGCCCCACAAGCCATGGCCGCCTCCGCCGCCATCGACGTGCCCGAGCCCATGGTTCCGCCAGCCGCGCCGCGGCCCGCCGAGTAACAGGCGGCAAAAAGGGCCCCCGCAACTCTGCGGGGGCCCTCGTTGTCTCAGCAGTCAGGCCAGCCTTAGGCGGCGGGCATGATCACGGTGTCGATCACGTGGATCACGCCGTTCGACTGGTCGAGGTCAGTGGCCGTGACCATGGCCGTACCGCCCTGGGCGTCGGTCAGCTGGACGCCGCCATTGACGACAGACGCCTTCAGCTCTTCGCCCTGAACCGTGGTCAGGGTGGCCGTGCCGCCACCGGCTTCGATGGCGGCCATGATATCGGCGGCCATCAGTTCGCCCGAGACCACGTGGTAGGTCAGGATCTTGGTCAGCTGGTCCTTGGAAGCCGGCTGGACCAGCGTGTCGACGGTGCCGGCCGGCAGCTTTTCAAAGGCCGCGTTGGTGGGGGCGAACACCGTGAACGGACCCGGGCCCGACAGGGTTTCCACCAGATCGGCAGCCTGCACCGCGGTCACCAGGGTGGTGTGGTCGGGCGAGGCCTGGGCGCCGGCGACGATGTTGGTCTGCGTCACGGCCGGCTCAGCCGCCGCCATCGGCTCGGCTTCCGGCGCAGCGGCGGTGTCTTCCGCCTGGGAGCAGGCCGACAGGGTGAAGGCGAGCGCGAGCGCGGAGACGCCGGCGAGAATGCGGAATTTCGGTTCGGTCATGGAC
>JAHUZY010000405.1 GCA_019264505.1 Phenylobacterium sp.
TTGTGAGCGCGCTTAAGATCAGGCGGCGCTGAGGCGCCAGCCGCCGCCCGCATCCGGGCAGGCGGTGTAACGCTCGGTGGTGGCCCGGCCCATGCGGGGCTGGATGGTCTGCTGCACCAGCTTGCAGTTGACGCTGGCATAGCCGCCGCCGCTGGCCACGGGCTGGACCACCCATTCGGCCACATAGCCGGTGACATAGCCGTTCTGTTCGACCAGCAGCCAGCGGTCGCCCGCCACCCGGCCGACGACGTTGAACGACTGGCCGCCGCGCAGCTGGCCCACCACGGCGGCGTTGGCCGCAGGCGAGGCGCGAAGGTTGACGGTGTTGCGGGTGGTGTATTGGGCGTTGGTCGGCTCGAACGAAGTCCGCAGGGGCTGGGCGCGGCCGCTGAAGCGCAGATTGGCCGCCGAGGTCGGCTGGCCGAAGGTCGCGCCCGCGCTGGCGCCGCCGCCATAGTTGGCGTTGATGATATCGACCCGGCCGGTGGTCCCGGTGGTGGGGTCGTTCCAGGTCTGGCTCCGGTTGGTGTTCAGCGCCGTTTCGACGGCGTTGACCACACGCTGCTGCTCGCTCACCTGCATCCGGCAACCGATCCAGGAGCCGGCCACAGCGCCGAGGCCTGCGCCGACCACCGCGCCGAGGGCGCGCTCATTCTTGCTGACCTGGCTGCCCAGGAGGGCGCCGGCGACGCCGCCGAGCAGAGCGCCAGTCTCCTGCCGCTGGCCGCTGGCCTCACAGGCGAAGAAGTTGCCGAGCGGCGTGCCGGCCGCCTGGGCGGAGGCGAGGCCAGGCGCTGAGGAGAGGGCGAGGGCCGCGACCAGGGAATAGGCGATAGGGCGCATGGGGAATGTCTCTTCGGTTGATTGCCCCACCCTAACGCATCCCGCCCGCATTAGCTCCACAGTAGAGCTGACCCTTGACCATAACTGCGATTCATTCTCATTATCGCTTCCTGATCGGCGCAGGGAGAGACCCGATGATGCTGCGAATGACCGGCGAGGCCATGCTGGTCCGTCTGATGCAGATGGACCGCGCGGCGGCGGGGACGCCCCCGCCGGCCCGCAAGACCAGGCCAGCGGCGCTCAGCTCGCGAGGGCCTTGCGGGTCTGCTCCCAATACTGGGCGCCGGTGATCACCGTCACCAGGGCGGCGAGCCAGAAGAGGGTGTGAGCGACAAGGCTCGCCGGTCCCAGCAACTCGGGCGTATGCGGCAGGCCGAACGCCCCCCAGCTGGCCACGAACAGCTCGGCGGCCAAGGCGGTCATCTGCAGGGCGGTCTTCCACTTGGCCAGCATGGTCACCGGCAGGACGATCCCCTTGCCGGCCCCGACCTCGCGCAGGGCGCTGACCGTGAACTCCCGGAACAGGATCAGGCCGGCCGGCAGCAGGACCAGGGGCTGAGGACCCAGCGACATCAGCCCCAGCACCGCGCCGCAGACCAGCACCTTGTCGCCGATGGGATCGAGGATCGAACCCCAGACCGTGACGGCGTCATATTTTCGCGCCAGCCAGCCGTCGAACCAGTCGGTCACCGCGGCGATGACGAAGGCGTAGAAGGCCCACCGCTGCAGGGTGAACTGCGCCTCAAGCGTCAGGCGCTCGCTGATCCAGGGCGTCGCGCCCGCCGCCGTGGCCAGGGCCACGAACATGAACAGCGCCAGCACCAGGCGCATGGAGGTCAGGATGTTGGGAAGAGCTTTCATCACACGCCTTGAATGGTCGATCAGGTGAGTTCGACGGCCTTGGTGGTCTTGTTGAACACGCAGATCCGCTTGTCGTCGCCCTCCCGCAGCACGGCGATCCCGTAGGAGGCCGAGCCGAACGGATGGACGATCACCTCCGGCGAGGTCATGCCCTGGGCCTTGGCTGCGGCCAGACATGTGTCGCGCACCTCGATCCGGAAGTCGGCCCAGGCGTCGGGGGAACTGGCCAGCGCCGGACCCGACAGGGCGATAATGGCGGCGGCGGCGATCAGGCTGAGGCGAAGGGCCATGCGCATCTCCGATACTGAGCTCACGGGGTTGGCCTGCGACCATAGCCGACCCGCGGGCGATCGGGCGCCTATTTGCGGAAACGCTCGTAAATCCGCTGGGCCAGGGCCTGGCTGACCCCATCCACCTTGGCCAGGTCTTCCACAGAGGCCCGCGACACCCCCTTGGCCGAGCCGAAGGCGTGCAGCAGGGCGCGCTTGCGGCCCGGACCCACCCCCTCGATCTCGTCCAGGGGGTTCTTCTTCATGTCGATGGCGCGGCGGACCCGGTGGCTGCCGATGGCGAAGCGGTGGGCCTCATCCCGCAGCCGCTGCAGGTAGTAGAGCACCGGCGACTTGGGCTCGAGCATGAACGGCGTGCGCCCGGCCATGAAGAACCGCTCCAGACCCGCATCCCGGTCCGGCCCCTTGGCCACGCCGACCACGGCGATGTCGTCGACGCCGAGGTCAGCCATGATCTCCTGGGCGGCCGCCAGTTGACCAGCGCCGCCGTCGATCAGCACCAGATCGGGGCGCGGGGCGGCCTCGCCGGCCTCCTCATCCTTGACCATGCGGGCGAAGCGGCGGCGCAGCACTTCGCGCATCATGCCGTAGTCGTCGCCCGGGGTGAGCTCGGTCCCCTTGATGTTGAACTTGCGGTACTGGTTCTTCAGGAAGCCGTCGGGCCCGGCCACGATCATGCCGCCGACGGCGTTGGTCCCCATGATGTGGCTGTTGTCATAGACCTCGATCCGCTCCGGCGGAGCGTCCAGGCCAAAGGCCTCGCAGACGCCGATCAGCAGCTTGGACTGGGCCGAGCTTTCCGCCATCCGCCGCCCCAGGGCCTCGCGGGCGTTGGTCAGGGCGTGCTCGACCAGCTGGCGCTTTTCCCCGCGCAGGGGTTTGAGGATCTCCACCTTGCGGCCGGCCTTCAGGGCGAAGGCCTCGCACAGCAGGTCCCGGTCGGCCGGCTCCACATTGGTCAGGATCAGCTTGGGGATCGGCTTGTCTTCGTAGAACTGGCCGAGGAAGGCGGCCATGACGTCGGCGGCCTCATCGCTCTTGTCCACCCGCGGGAAGTAGGCGCGGTTGCCCCAGTTCTGGCCGCCGCGGAAGAAGAAGACCTGGACGCAGGCCTGCCCACCCTCGCCGTGCAGGGCGATGATGTCGCCCTCCTCCAGGCTCTCGGGATTGATCTGCTGTTCCTGGGCGACGGAGGCGAGCGCCCGGATACGGTCGCGCAGGCGGGCGGCCCGCTCGAACTCCATCTCGTCCGAGGCGGTCTGCATCTCGGCCGACAGCTTGGCCATCACCGCCCGGCTCTTGCCCCGCAGAAAGGCCTCGGCCTCGTCCACCAGGGCGTTGTAATCCTCCAGCGAGACGAGGCCCGTACAAGGCGCGGCGCAGCGCTTGATCTGGTGCAGCATGCAGGGCCGGGTGCGGCTGTCATAGACGCTGTCGGAGCAGGACCGCAGCAGGAAGGCCTTCTGCAGGGTGTTCAGCGTCCGGTTCACCGCCCAGGCGCTGGCGAAGGGGCCGAAATAGTCCCCCTTGATCGAATGGGCGCCCCGGTGCTTGCGCAGCTGCGGAGCGTCGTGGTCCCGGCGGATGACGATCTCGGGGAAGCTCTTGTCGTCTCGCAGCAGGACGTTGAAGCGCGGCTTCAGCTGCTTGATCAGATTGATCTCGAGCAGCAGGGCGTCGGTTTCGGTGCGGGTGGTGACGAACTCCATCGACCGGGTCAGGTCGACCATCAGGGCGATGCGCTGGGTGTGGAACCGCCCCTGGGCGTACTGGGTCACCCGCTTCTTCAGCGAGCGGGCCTTGCCCACATAGAGCACCTCCCCGTCCTCGCCGACCATCCGGTAGACGCCGGGCGAATCGGGAAGCCGCTTGACCTGATCCTTGATGAGGGCGGCGCCGATCAGCGGCGCGGCGTCGCGTTCAACCATGGCGACGATATAGGCGACTCCCGCCGCCAGACCCAGAGGCGCGACGTTTACACTCGGCGGGCGAGATTGATGTCTCAAGTCCGGCCCGCTATGGCCAACGGGCGCCTGTGGATCGCTTCCCCGGTGAAAGCGTTACCGGAAAACACGGGGGCTAGCGTTGCCGCAGATCGACTTCAGGGCGTTGTTCGAGACCTTGCCGAGTCCGCACATGGTGCTGGACCGCGACCTCTGTTTCGTCGAGGCCAATCTCGCCTATCAGCGGGCGACCGAGCGGTCTCGCGATCAGCTGATCGGCGGCCACATCTTCGATCTGTTTCCCAACCCGGGTGAAAGCGGACGACGACTGCGGGCGTCCTTTGAACAGGTCCTGGCCACCGGTCAGCCCGACACCCTGGCCCTGATCCCCTATGCGATTCCCTTGCCCGTCACGCGCGGCGGCGGATTCGAAATGCGCTTCTGGTCGGCGGTCCACACCCCCCTGTTCGACCCCGAGGGCAGAGTCGCCTACGTCCTGCAGAACACGGTGGACGTCACTGAAATCCAGCGCCTGAAAGACATGGCCTTTGGCCCCGCCGGCGGCCTGCCGGACGCCCCCTTGGAAGGCGCCACCCAGCTTTACCAGCGGGCCCAGGAGCTGCAGGAGACCAATCTGATCCTGGTCGAGGAGACCAATCAGATCCGCAACCTGTTCATGCAGGCGCCGGGCTTCATGGCCGTCCTGATCGGCCCGGACTTCGTCTTCCGGCTGGTGAACAACGCCTATCAGAACCTGATCGGCGGGCGCGCGGTGATTGGCCGGCCCTTGGCGGAGGCGTTGCCCGAACTGGAGGGCCAGGCCTTCCAGGACATCCTTCACGACGTGATGGTCACGGGTCAGCCCTATCTGGGTCAGGCCGCCAG
>JAHUZY010000410.1 GCA_019264505.1 Phenylobacterium sp.
GATGTGTATACGCGACAGGGCCTTCGCCCCCCAGCAGGTCGCCGATAGGATCGGACGACTGCGCCAGCGCCGGGGCGGCCGTCAGCAGGACGGCGATCGGCGCCATCAGGGCCAGGCGGCGGCGAGGCGGGGCGGTCCATCCCATGGGGCGAGGCTCCTTGGTCTTTCTGGCGGCCGGTCAGGTCGCGGCGATGGCGTCGGCCACGGCGAGCAGGCGTCGGGCCTGTTCCAGGTGCAGCCGCTCGACCATGCGCCCCTCCACACGAAGGACGCCCCTAGCGGTGTTTTCCGGCGAATCAAAGGCCTCCACCACCCGCCGGGCCCAGGCGACGGCCTCGGGGTCGGGGGAAAAGGCGCGATTGGCGGCCTCGATCTGGCTGGGATGGATCAGGGTCTTGCCGTCGAATCCGAAGGCTTCCCCCTGGGCGCACTGGCGCGCCAGGCCCGGGGCGTCGTCGATGCCGTTGAAGACCCCGTCCAGGATCACAAGTCCGTGCGCGCGGGCCGCGGCGACCATCAGCGACAGGGGCGCCAGCAGGGGCGCGCGCTCGGCGTCGTGGCGGCAGCCCATCTCCTTGGCCAGGTCATTGGTCCCTGCGACCAGGGTGGTGAGCCCATGGGCCTTCGCCGCCGCGCCCAGGGCGTCGAGGCGGAACAGCACCTGGCAGGTCTCGACCATGGCCCAGAGGGCCAAGCCTTCGGGTAGGGCCTGCGCATAGGCCGCCAGGTCGTCGGGCCCATCGATCTTGGGAACCAGGATGGCGTCTGGACGCGCCTGGGCGGCGGCCTCAAGGTCGGCCTGGCCCCATTCGGTGGTCAGGCCGTTGATGCGGATCACCACCTCGCGGGGACCGAAGCCCCCTTCGGCGACGGCCGCGCAGGCGGCCTGCCGGGCCTCGACCTTGGCGTCGGGCGCCACGGCGTCCTCCAGATCGAGGATGACCACGTCACACGGCAGGTCGCGGGCCTTGGCCAGGGCTCTCGGGTTGGCGGCGGGCATATAGAGGGCGCTGCGCCGGGGGCGGCCGGGCGGCGGGGCGGCGTCGGCGGAGGGCGGACTCATGGGTGCGGGACTCCCTTGGCGCAGGCCTCGTCTTAGCGTCTAGGATAGGACCATGACCATCCGATACGACGCCGAAGCCAAGAACGTTCTGGGGGGCGAGCTCGCACGCTGCTCCATGGACCCCGTGACCGGTTTTTTCCGCAACGGCTGCTGTGAGACCGGCCCCCATGACCTGGGTCTGCATACGGTCTGCGCGGTGATGACTGCCGACTTCCTGGCCTTCTCCCGGTCCCGGGGCAACGACCTTTCGACCCCCGTTCCCGAAAGCGGCTTTCCGGGCCTGCGTCCGGGCGACCGGTGGTGCCTGTGCGCGCCCCGCTGGAAGGAGGCGCTGGACGCCGGCTGCGCCCCGAAACTGGTGCTGGAAGCCACCCACGAGGAGACCCTGGCCATCGTGCCCTTAGGCGTGCTGAAGGACTACGCCGTCGCCTGAGGCCCTGCGCCGGTCGGAGCCTCAGATCAGGGGATAGTCCCGCTCCAGATGATAGGCCGGCCCGCTCGAGCCCTTTCGGCTGGAATAGAGGCCGAAATTCGCCACCGAAAAGGGTGGGGACTTCAGCAGGTTGTGGGTCTGGATCCAAGCCGCCACCGCCGCGGGCTCGGGCCGTGACAGATAGGCCAGCGTCACATGAGGCCGGTAGTTGCGGCGGTCGGGCGCCAGGCCGGCCCGGCGGGCGGCGGCCTCGCAGCGGCCGGCCAGCTGCCGGAGCTCGGCGTTCTCGGCCACCCCGGCCCAGACCGCGTGGATGTCCCGGCCCTCGCCGAAGGCGCCGACCCCTTCCAGCGCGATCTGCAGCGGGCGGCCGGTGACGCAGCCCAACTCGGCGTCCAGGTCATCGGCCTGGTTCTCCGGGATTTCACCAAAGAAGCGCAGGGTGATGTGCAGGGCTTCCAGGGGCCGCCAGCGGGCGCCCTCCAGGTCCCGCTGCCGGGCGCTGAGCGCCAGGGCGACATCCTCAGGGACAGCCAGGGCGGCGAAGAGACGAAGCATGGAGGCGTTCTAGACCAGGCCGGCGGCCGCTTCCAAGCCGTCCGGGCCGCAGCGGGCGCCTGAAACCCGCGGTGGAACCGGCGATATCCCTTGCCCGCTTACCGGTTATCCTTGTCAGGAGCCCCCCGGGTCCCGATATTAGGCAGGCGTCCGATCGTGGACGCGCACAAGAAAGGGCTTTGCCTCGATGAGCGACTTCAACCGCGCCCACGCGCGCTCGATCCCCGCGGATCGCGCCGACATGTCGGTGGACGCGGGTCTTCGCGCTTTCATGCTTGGCGTCTACAACAAGGTGGCGCTTGGCCTCGTCCTGTCGGCCGCTCTGGCCTTCGTGACCGGCCAGTACCCCCCCGTTCGTGATCTGATGTACTCGGTCACGCCGGATGGACGCCTGGCCGGGATGACCGTCCTCGGAATGATTGTGGCCTTTGCGCCGCTGGCCGTGATGCTGTTCGGGGCCTTCGCCCTGAAGAACGCCTCGCCCAAGACCTCCGGGATGCTCTACTGGACCATCGTCGCCCTGATCGGCGCCGGCATGGGCGTGCTGACCCTGGTCTATACCGGCGGGTCTATCGCCTCGACCTTCCTGATTACGGCCACCGCCTTCGGCGGCCTGTCCCTGTTCGGCTACACCACCAAGAAGGACCTCACGGCCTTCGGCAGCTTCCTGATCGTCGGCCTGTTCGGCCTGATCATCGCCATGGTGGTCAATATGTTCATCCAGAACTCGATGATGAACTTCATCATCAGCGTTCTCGGCGTGCTGATCTTCGCGGGCCTTATCGCCTTCGACACCCAGCGCCTGAAGATGACCTATTACCAGCTGGGCGGCGACGAAGCGGCCATGGGCGTTGCGACCAACTATGGGGCGCTGAGCCTCTACATCAACTTCATCAACCTGTTCCAATTCCTGCTGGCCATCTTCGGCGACCGCCGCTAGGCGCCCAGCACACTTCCAGGAACAACGAAGCCCCGGCGCTCACCCGCCGGGGCTTTTTCGTGGGCGTAGAAG
>JAHUZY010000002.1 GCA_019264505.1 Phenylobacterium sp.
GGCCCCGGCCGGCGGCGCGCCCCGGGCGGTGCGCTTCAGGGCCGCCCCGTCACCACCCCGCAACAGCCGGGCCACCGCCTCCAGGGTCTGGCTCTCGGCCAGTTCGGCGGCGTTGCGGCCGCGATAATAGAGGGTCCCGCCGATGACGGTGGTGATGGCCGAGTCCAGCACCGGCTCCCCCCAGGCGATGGCGCCAGCGGCCACCGCGGCGGCCTTCCGGCCCCGGACCTTTCGTTCCGCCAGGACCGCCACATCGGCGGCGCGATAGAGGCTGCGGCGGGGATCTGCGGGATCGGGACGGGCGGTCAGGCGCCCCCGGCTGGCATAGGCATAGAGGGTCTGGCTGCGGACATTGAGCCGGGCGCAGGCCTCTTCCGCGGCGATCCAGTCGGTCATGAGGTCTACATTGATTATATTGATCAAGATTGACGATGGAGCCTGCCGGTCGAAATCCTCGCGCGCAAGTCGAAACCGGAGCCTCCCCATGAACGCCCATGCTTCTGCGCCCCCCGAAGGCCTCGAAGGCGTCGTCGCCGCCCGCACCGTCCTGTCGGAGGTGGACGGCCAGGCAGGTCGCCTGATCATCCGCGGCCGCTCTCTGGACGACCTGGCCGGCCACGCTAGCTTTGAGGACCTCACGGCCCTGCTCTTCGGCGGCTTCTTCGATGATCTGCCGTCGGATCTGGGGGCCGCCCTCGGCCAGGCCCGCGTCGAGGTGTTCGCAGAGGTGGCGCACCTGGACGAGGGGCTCGCTGCCCTTGAGCCGGTGGAGGCGGTCCGCGCCCTGATGGCCCGGCTCCCCGACGGGGACGATCTGGCCACCGCCCTGAGGCTGATCGCCGCGCCGGCGGTCTTCACCCCGGCCGTGGTCCGCGTTCAGGCCGGCCAGAGCCCCATCGCCCCCGATCCCGCCCTACCCCACGCCGCCGACATCCTGCGGGTGCTTACCGGCCAGGCCCCCACCGCCGCCCAGGTCGCAGGCCTGGACGCCTATCTGGTCACCGTCTCCGACCATGGCCTGAACGCCTCGACCTTCGCCGCCCGGGTGGTGGCCTCGACCCGGGCAGGCCTGACTTCGGCGGTCCTGGCCGGGATCAGCGCGCTTAAAGGCCCGCTGCACGGGGGCGCCCCGGGTCCGGTGATCGAGATGCTGGACGGAATTGGCCAGCCGGAGAATGCGCGCGCCTGGATCGAGGCGGCCCTGGCCCGCGGCGAGCGGCTCATGGGCTTTGGCCACCGCATCTACCGGGTCCGCGATCCGCGGGCTGACGCGCTAAAGGGGCCCGTCAGGGCGCTAGCCCAGGACGCCGGCGCCCGCCCCGGCCGCGTAGCCTTCGCCGAGGCGGTGGAGGCAGCGGCCCTGGACATTCTCAAGACCCACAAGCCCGACCGGCCGCTCGACACCAATGTGGAGTTCTACACCGCGCTCCTGCTGGAGGCCCTGGACTTCCCGCCCCAGGCCTTCACCTGCGTCTTCGCCATGGGCCGGGTGGCCGGATGGCTGGCCCATGCCCGCGAGCAGCTGGCCGGCGGGCGGCTGGTGCGGCCCCAGTCGGTCTATGTGGGACCTGAGCCCCGCAAGGCGGCCTGACCGTAAGCGGCGTCGGCGGGGGCAGAATCTCCCGCTGGCGTCGCCGGCGCCAGGGTCTAGGATCAGGGCATGACCGCATCTGCTCCAGCCCTGGCGCTCGCCCCGTCCCAGGCCGCCGCCCTGACTCGCAGGATCACCCTGCTGTCGGTGGCCGTCGCCCTGGTGCTGGTGGCCTTGAAGACCGCCGCCTGGCTGGCCAGCGGTTCGGTGGCCGTGCTGGCCTCCCTGGCCGATTCCGGCCTCGATCTGATCGCCTCCCTGATCACCTTCTTCGCCGTGCGCTACGCCGTAGCCCCACCCGACGCCGAGCACCGGTTTGGCCACGGCAAGGCCGAAGCCTTCGCCAGCCTGATGCAGGCGGGCCTGGTCTTCGCCTCAGCCGCCCTGGTAGGCCGCGAAGCCATCGCCAGCCTGCTCGATCCACAACCCATCACTCACGGGGGCTGGGCCATGGCCGTCATGGCGGCCTCCATCGCGCTCACCGGCCTGCTGGTGACCGCCCAGACCCGTGTGCTGAAGCAGACCCAGTCGGTGGCGGTCTCCGGCGATCGGGCGCACTATTTTTCGGACCTCGCCTCCAATCTCGCCGCACTCCTGGGGGTGGCCGGCGCCGCCTTGCTGGGCTTTGTCAGCCTGGATGGGATCGCGGGCCTCATCGTCGCGGCCCTCCTGGTCTGGGCGGCCATCGGCGTGTTCCGCGAGGCCGCCCACCAGCTGATGGACCATGAGCTACCCGAGGATCAGCGCGCGCTGATCGTGCGCCTGATGACGGAGGACCCCCGCCTGACCGACATCCATCAGCTGCGCACCCGGGCCTCAGGCCCCTATGTGCACATCCAGATGCACGCCGACCTGGACCCCGACCTGACCCTGGACGCCGCCCACCAGGTGATCGTCGAGGCCGAAAACCGGCTGCTGAAGCACTTTCCGGCCGCAGATATTCTGATCCATGCCGACCCCCGGGGCCGGGCCGAGCCCCACGGGGGCGCCTTCGCCGAGACCGCCGCGACCTGAAGCCGCAGAGTTACCCAAATGAGGCGCCGCCGCAGGCTTCGTAAACGCGGCCTTAAGGCCCGGCGGGGTTTATCGAGACC
>JAHUZY010000307.1 GCA_019264505.1 Phenylobacterium sp.
GGGCCATGTAGGAGGGATCGGTGAGGATCTCCTGGTAGCCGGTCATGGCGGTGTTGAAACAGACCTCGCCGACGGCGTCGCCCACGGCGCCGACGCCGATCCCCTGCAGGATGGTCCCGTCCGCCAGGGCCAGCACGCCGGTCGCGCCGGAGAGAAGTTGGCTCGTCATGGGGGACTCCTATCAGGGGCGGGCTAGGGTCGCAAAAAGGCGGGCCAGGGTGAACCCCGCCCGCCGTGCAAACGGCGGCGTAGGTACTGACTCCCGCCGCCCGGGTCAATGCAGGGTGACCGGGCCGGCCCATCGCACTAGGCTTTCCACCCATAAGCCGACCAATAGCAAGGGGGACGTATGTCAGAGTCATATCGATCCGGACCGCGACGCCTGGGCCCTGTTCAAGGGGCTGCCGCGAGACCAGCCGATCCATATGCTGAACCTGATCCGGCTTCGGCCGCTGGCGGATTATCCGGCCGATCATCCTGATCACGGCAAGGGCCTGACGGGGCGCGAGGCCTACCAGGCCTATGGTCGGACGACCGCCCACATCTTCAAGCGGCTGGGGGGCGCGCAGGTCTGGGTCGGGTCGCCGCAGGTGACCCTGACGGGGCCGCAGAGCGAGGCCTGGGACATCGCCTTCATCGCCGCCTATCCCAACGCCGAGGCCTTCATCTCCATGGTGCGCGATCCGGAGTACCAGACCCTGGTGGCCCACCGGACCGCCGGAGTTGCCGATTCCCGCCTGATCCGCATGGCGCCGGCCGAGCCCGGCGAAGGCTTCGGGGAATAGGACCTAGCCCTCCAGCACCTCCGATATGGCGCCGAACAGGGTCTCGGCGCGGATGGGCTTGGCGATGTGGCGGTCGGCGCCGGCCGCAGCGCTGGCCTCGCGATCCTCCGGCCCTGCATTGGCCGAGACCACGATGATCGGCAGGCGCTGGCCTGGGGGCTCGGCCGCGCGGATCGCCTTGATGGCCTCAAAGCCGTCCATGACCGGCATGCGAAGGTCCATGAGCACCAGGTCGAAGGTTCCGCCCTCCAGCGCCGCGACGGCCTCGGCGCCGTTCTCCACGCTGACCACCTCGATCTCGGCGGCGTCGAGCATCAGCTCCACAACCTTGCGGTTGGTGGGATTGTCGTCAGCCAGCAGGACCCGCAGTCCGCCATCGGGACGGGCCGCAGCGGCCGTGGCCTGCGGGGCGGGGGCGGGGCCAAGCTCATATTGCAGCAGGCCGGCCACCAGGCTCTCCAGTCGCGCGCTGGAGGCCGACAGCTCGGCCAGAAGCGCCCGCTGGGCCTCATCCAGGGGCGTGGCCTCCAGGGCCTGGGCCAGGCCCATCACCCCGTTCAGCGGCGTGCGCAGCTCGTGGCTCATATCGGCGAGGAATTCGCTCTTGGCCCGGCTGGCGGCCGCCTCTCGCAGGAGGGCGTCGGCCAGCCTTTCGGCCTGGCGCTTCATCTCGGTGATGTCGACCCGCAGGCCGATCAGACCGCCGTCGGCGGTGCGGCGGTCCTCGATCATCAGCCAGCGACCGTCGGAGAGCTGCTGTTCCAGGCGCTCGCCGGTGGGATTTTCGAGCTTGGCGAGCCGCTCGGTCAGCCAGGCTTCTTCCCGCCCGGCCGCCTCGGGATAGTCGCCACGGGCCACCCCGATCCGCAGGGTTTCGGCCAGGGGGCGGCCGGGGGCGAACAGGTCGGCGGAGCGGTGGTAGATTTCGGCGTAGCGCTGGTTCCAGTGGACGTAGCGCCCCTCGGCGTCGAGGAAGACGACGCCTTCAGGAAAGGCGTCGATGGCCGCCTGCAGCCGCGCCGTGGCGTCCGCGGCCTGGCTTTCGCCGCGGGTCAGCGCCCCGCCGCCGATCCACCGGTCCAAAACTCGGACCACGGCGCGCCCCACCGCGCCGATCCCCACCCCTGACATACGCTACTCCCACACCCTTAAGGTGTGGAAACAGGACGCGACAGGTGTTTCGAAAGTCCTGCCAAGGCGGCGCAAGAGGCGTTCACAGCGCAGCTGGCCGCCGATTGGGCGCAAGATATCCTCTGGCGCCGAAGGCCTGGGCGCTGTTCGCAAATCAGCGCTTCGGGACTATGAGGCGGACATGACCATCACCACCCTCGGCTTGGACGCCGACGACACCCTCTGGCACAACGAGACCATCTTCCGGCTGACCCAGGCCCGGTTGTTCGACCTCCTGTCCGATGTGGCCGATATCGACACCCTGGGCGCGCGCCTGGCCGAGGTCGAGCATCGCAATCTGCGGCTCTACGGCTACGGCGTGAAGGGCTTCACCCTGTCGATGATCGAGACCGCCATGGAGCTGACAGGCGGCGAGGCGCCGCCGCATATCGTCCGGGAGATCCTGGCGGCGGGCCGGGCCATGCTGACCGAACCGGTGGAGCCCCTGCCGGGCGTGGATGACGCCCTGGCCATCCTGTCGGAACGCTACCGCCTGGTGCTCGTGACCAAGGGCGACCTGCTGCATCAGGAGCAGAAGCTGGCGGCCTCAGGCCTCGGCGATCTGTTCGTCGCCGTGGAGATCGTCAGCGAGAAGGACGCCTCGACCTATGAGCGGGTCTTCGCCCGGCATGGGACCGGCGCGGCCCAGGGCGCCATGGTCGGCAACTCCCTGCGTTCGGACATTCTGCCGGCGCTGGAGGCGGGCGCGTGGGCGGCCCACATCCCCTATGCGGTGACCTGGGCCCACGAGATGGCCGAGACGCCCACCGGCCATCCGCGGTTCGCCGAGCTGGCCAGCATCTCCGAGCTGCCAGCCTGGCTCGAAATGGTGAGCTGAAAACGCACCTCCATGTCACACGGCGCCCGCGCCGGACGTCTTCTTCGCATCAAGAGGGAGGCGCGCGATGCGACGATGGGAACGGGCCGCCGGCGGTCTGTTGGGGCTGGGCCTGGGGGCCAACGGGCTGTTCATGCTGGGGGCGCCCTTCACCTGGTAC
>JAHUZY010000320.1 GCA_019264505.1 Phenylobacterium sp.
CAGCGGGCGCCCCAGTTGTCCCGTTCGGCCTCCGGCGCGATGAAGCCACTTACCAGGGGCACCATGACCAGGGTCGCCAGGCCAGCCTCGCCCATGTGAAGGAACTGTTGGTAGGCGGGGAAGGCCGGGTCGCCGGGGGCCGGCTGCAACGGCGTGGGTCCGTAGCGGCCCATCAGATATTCCATGATCGCCACGGACTCGACCATGGTGACCTCGCCGTCCTGGATCGCCGGCAGGAAGTCGCCGGGATTGACGGCGAGCCAGGCCGGATCCTTCTCCGCGGCCAGCATGTCCACCTGCCGGATGCGGTAGGCGACGCCCATCTCCTCCAGCAGCCAGACGACCCTGAGCGACCGAGAGGTCTGTCCGCCCCAAACCGTGATCATCGTCCTGATCCTCCGCCCGACGATGATTTCACGGGGCGTCCGTTTTAGAAATGCCCGACCATGGCCGCACGTCGTCCGCGGCCGGCCGCGCGCGCAAGCTTAAGTGCGGAAAGCCGTATGGCGTTGCTCGCTACGGTGGTACCCGTCCCCCGGTAAAGAGGGGGACTATCTGAGTGACCATACGTAATTTTAGCGCGCTGGCCCTGTTGGCCGGCGCGGTTGCGGCTTCGCCTGTCCTGGCGCAGAACGCCCCGATCACCGAGGCGACCGCCAATCAGGGCCTGGTGCTGATCAACGCCCAGGCGGCCAACAGCCTGGGCTTCACCGGCGCGGGCGTGACCGTCGGGGTGCTGGACAGCGGCATTGACGCCACCCATCCGGACCTGAGGCCCAACCTCGCCACCTTCTCGTATGACGGGAACACCGGCGGGCCGGCGCTGCGGGACTACGACATGCACGGCACCCATGTGTCTGGCATAATCGCGGCGGCCCGCAATGGGGCCGGCTTGCAGGGCGTGGCCTATGACGCCAAGCTCGCCTTGATGGTGCCGAAGACGGCCGCGGGCGACGGCGAGGCGCAGGCCGATGTCGCCATCGCCGACGTCTATGGCCGGGCGCTAAACGCCAATGTGCGGATCTTCAACAACTCCTGGGGCTTCGACTACTACACCGGCACGCCGCAGGGCCGGGCCATGCTCGACACCGTGATGCGAGCCCAGATCGAGGTGTTCAAGCGCGCCGTAGCGTTGGACTCGGTAATCGTCTTCTCCACCGGCAACGAATACCAGAGCCAGCCGAACACCCAGGCGGGCCTGCCCTATTATGTCCCTGAACTGGCGCGCAACTGGCTGGCGGTGACGGCGGTCGACCTGTCGGGCGAGATCGTCGACTACGCCAACCGCTGCGGCCTGGCCGCGGCCTGGTGCCTGGCCGCGCCGGGGGGCGATGGCGAGGATGCGGGCATCGTCTCGACGGTGCCGCTGGACCAGGGGGGCTATGACCGCTCCTCGGGCACCTCCATGGCCGCGCCGCATGTGACCGGCGCCGTGGCCGTGGCCCGGCAGATGTTCCCCACCGCCTCCGGCGCCGACCTGGCCCGGTTCGTCCTGGTCACGGCCACCGATGTGGGCGCCGCCGGGCTGGACCCGGTCTATGGGTGGGGCCTGCTGAACATGGGCAATATGGCCGCCGCCCGGTCGGGGCTGGGCGCCGGCCTCACCGCCCAGAGCGCCTGGGCCGCCGATCAGGGCCAGGCGGTGATGCTGCAGGGCCTTGATGGCCGGCTGAAGAGCCAGGGAGCGCCCGGCGCCTGGGCCGCCGCCCAGGGCGGCCGCAGCCGCCATGATGGCGCAGCGACGGTCCCCGGGGCCGAGGCCGACAGCCTTGGCCTGATGGCGGGCTATGACCTGGCCGTCGGCGAGGCTGCGAGGGTCGGCGCGGCCCTGTCCTGGACCACCACGGACCTGGACGAACGGGGCGCGGCCAATAGCGCCGAGGTCAAGGCCTTCACCCTGGCCGTCTATGGCGCGGCCACCCGCGGCCAGCTGTTCGTCGACGGCTCGGCCGGCGTCCACCGCCGGGACTACAGCCTGACCCGGGCCAATGTGGCCGGCGCGGCCGGCGCCGTCCTCGGCGCCCAGGGCTGACCGGCCGGGCTGAGACTGAGGGCTACGGCCTGTTCGTTGATGGCCGCGTGGGCATGAGCGTGCCGATGGGCCAGGTCGCCCTGCGCCCGTTCGTGCATGGCCAGGTTTCGCACCAGGCCTTTGACGGCTTCACCGAGACGGGCGCCGATGTCTTCGCCCTGACCATCGAGGATGTGGAGCTGACCCGCTACCAGGCCGGGCCTGGGCTGGAGGTTCTGCTGCCGCCGCGGGCCATGGGTTCGGCCCGGGTGTCGGGCGACCTGTCGGTCCGCTACGCCGCAAGCTGGGGCGACACCGACTACCGGGTGAACGCCGCCATGCTCGGCGCGCGGGTCGGCGGGCAGCTGGGCGAGCTGGACGATCCCGTGACCCTGGCCGGCGGGCTGTCCGCCGCCTGGGGTGCGGTGGAGAGCTCGGTGCGCGGCTTCTATGCCGAGGCCGGCGACCAGGACTCCGCCGGCGTCAGCCTGGGCGTCCGGGTGACCTTCTAAGGAAAAGCGTCTGGCGGGGTGGGGGCCTCCCCTACTCCGCCAGGAAGCCTTCGGTCTCGGCCATGAAGGACTCCAGCTGGTCGTGGTGCACCCAGTGGCCGGCGCCTTCGAAGTTCACCAGGCGGGCGTTCTTGAAGTGCTTGATGCGGCCATCGGCCTCGGGGTCTGAAGCCCAGGACTCCTCGCCGCGCATGAGCAGGACCGGGCAGGTGATCTGGCTCCACAGATAGTGCTGGTCGGCGTGGGACAGGCCGCCCATCCCCCAGCGGGAATGGTTGTCGAACTTCCAGCTGTAGGTGCCGTCCTCGTTCTGGTGGGCGCCATAGATGGTCAGGTGTCGGGCCTGTTCGGGGGAGAGGTGCGGGTTCTCCTCGGCCATGCGGGCATAGGCCTCGTCCAGGGTGGCGTAGCGGCGCGGCGTGCGGCCGGAGTTCTTGCGCCGGTCCTCGATCCAGTCGCGCAGGCGCTGGTCCACCGTGCGGCTGGCCTGCTCGGCCATGACGGCCGGCGACGGGCCCAGGCCCTCGATGGCGACGATCTTCTTCACCGCGTCCGGATAGGCGCCGCAGTAGTTCAGCGCGATGCCCGCGCCCATGGAATGGGCGATGATGGTGACGGGGGTCAGGCCCTTCTGATGCACGATCTGGGCGATGTCGTAGATATAGGCGCCCATGTCATAGCCGCCGCCGATGGCCCAGGCGCTGTCGCCATGGCCGCGCAGGTCCGGCGCAATGATGTGGTAGCGGTCGCGCAGGCGCTGGGCCACCCAGTCCCAGTTGCGGCAATGGTCGCGGCCGCCATGGACCAGCAGCAGGGGCTCGGCCCCCTCATTGCCCCAGTCCACATAGTGCAGGCGCAGGCGCTGGGAGAAGTAGAAGTGCGAGGTGGGGCCTTCCATGGCGCGTCGTCTCCCGTGGAATCTTGGTCGTGGGCGCAAGGCTTTAGCATCGCCATCGCCTGGGCCGCCAGCCGCCGGGAGATGCGGGGCCGTGGCCCGCAGCTTCCCCTTGCGCAGGGCGGGCGCGGCCCCCTATCTGCGCGCCTTCGACAGAGAGGTTGAGCATGGACCAGACGACGCCGACCGCCCCCGCCGTCAAGAGCCGCAAGCCACGCGCTGAGCTGGTGCTGGAGAGCGGGCTGTTCCACTCCCGCTGGCTGATGGCGCCCTTCTATGTCGGCCTCGTCCTGGCCCTGGCGCTTTTGCTGTTCGTCTTCGCCAAGAAGCTATTCCTGGCCATTCCCACGGTCGGGAGCATGAACGCCGAAGAGGCGATCATGCTGGTGCTGTCGCTGATCGACATGTCCCTGGCGGGGAACCTGCTGCTGATCGTGATCTTCTCCGGCTACGAGAACTTCGTCTCCAAGATCGACACCGCCAACCACGAGGACCGGCCGAGCTGGATGGGGACGGTGGACTTCTCCGGTCTGAAGATGAAGCTGATCGCCTCGATCGTGGCGATCTCGGCCATCTCGCTGCTGCGGGCCTTCATGCAGTTGTCGGAAGGTCAGGGGATCGAGGAGCGCTCGCTCTTCTGGCTGGTGGTCATTCACCTGACCTTCGTCGGCTCCGGCGTCCTGCTGGCCCTGATGGACTGGCTGGCCAGCAAGGTCGACCGGCACTAGGGGCGGTTGGGTCTCAGTCCTCGGCCTCGGCGCCGTCGACGGCCCGGTCCACCAGGTCGCGCCAGGTGGGGTCGGTGTCGTCCACCAGGTCCACATCCTCCAATAGGGCCACCGCCGCGTCCCCGTCGGGCAGGATCAGGCCCACGACCTCCATGATCTCGCCATCGGGGTTGGTGTGCACCTCGGCCTGGACGGCCACGGCGGCCTGCTCGCCGTCCTCCTCCCACCAGATCACCGGCTGGGGCAGCGCCATCTCCAGCACGCGGGCCTCAGTGGTGTCGCCCAGCGCAAAGACCGCACGGCGGGCCTGCACGTCGTCCAGCGTGGCCACAGCCGCGGTGAAGGGTGTCAGGCGCCGCCAGTCCTCGGCGTCATAGCCGCCGCCTTCGGGCTCGCCCAGGTCGTCGTCCGGCAAGGTGGTCATGGGTCCTGGTCCTGTTCTCAGCGGCTCAACGGACGAAGCTGGCGCCATTCACGTCCAGCACGGCGCCAGTCATGGAGGCCGGGGCGTCGAGGGCCAGATAGGTCGCCACGCTGGCCACCTCGTCTGGCTGGGCGACGCGACCGAGGGGGATGTCGGCCAGCAGTTTGTCGCCCCCCCGGCTGGCCAGATAGTCCTCGGCCATGCCGGTCATCACATAGCCGGGGCAGATGGCGAAGGCGGCCAGGCCCTGGCCGGCATAGCCGCGGGCGATGGACTTGGTCATGGCCACCATGCCGGCCTTGGACGCCGCATAGTGCCAGTGGGCGGGCGAGTCCCCGCGGTAGGCCGCCCGGCTGGCCACATTGACGATGCGGCCCCGCAGGCCCCCGGAGTCCGGCTCGCGCCCTTGAGCGTGCAGCACCATGCGGCGGCAGAGGTCGGCGCTGGACTGCAGGTTGATCTGCAGGGTGCGCCCCCAGCTGGCCTGCCACGCGTCATCCGGCGCATCGACGGGGATGGCTTCGAAGACGCCAGCGTTGTTGACCAGCACGTCGATGCGGCCGTCCAGCGCGTTCAGGGCGGCGTCCCACAGCCGGTCGCCCGCCCCCGTCTCGCTGAGATCGGCGGCCAGCACGCCATCGGCGGCGCGCGTTCCGTGGCCGACGACCCGGGCGCCGCGGGCGCTCAGAGCTCCGAGGATGGCGGCGCCGATGCCGCGGGTGGCGCCGGTGACGAGGATGTGGGGCGGGGACTCAGGCATGGCGCAAACCTAGCCGGGAGACCCCCGCCCCCGCCAGGGCGAGGTTTGGCGATCTCAGCGCGCGTCGCGTCGGGCCTGGGCCACGGCGCCGGCCTTGCGCTGGCGGCCCCGCTCCATGGGCCGCATCAGGTTTTCGCGACGCTGGCTGACGGCCTTGCGCATGCCCTTGTGGGCATGGCGGCTGTTGGGGGTGGCCGCAGCCTTGGAGTCCGTCTTCATCTGCAGGGCGCGCTGAGCGTTCTGGGTCATCTCCACCCGAGCGGCCATCTTGCGGCGGCGTTCAGCCTCGCCATTGGCCCGACGCAGGGCCATGGACAGGACGGCGAGCTTGGTCTTGGAGCCATCATCCTTGGCCGAGGGCGCCGCCCCGCGGGCCTCGCCCTTGCCACGCATTTCGCGTCGGCGCTGATGGGCCATGTCGCGGGCCTTGTTGCGCCGCTCGCGGACGAGGCGAAGCAGATCCCGCAGATCTTCGTCCGAGATCTCCTGGATTTCTGGGTGGTGGGTCCGGCCGACCAGGTCCTGTTCGTCGCCGCTCAGGGCGCGGGCTTCTTCCTTGCGTGTGATCGCCATGGGTCTCTTTCGTTCTGCGCGGGCCAGGGCCCGCAGATACCGTCGCCAGATTGCGACGACCGGCCGCCACCGGAGAGACAACGCACAGCCAAGCCTGAGGCTGCGACCAGAACGTCGAGATCGCGCCCTTTGACTTGAGCTCCGACAAGGGCGCCCAGACGTGCTAGGGTAAGCGCTATCGCCCTTGCGGACCCGCCCGCTGGCCCAGGCCCGAAAGGCCGCCTTCCATGAAAATCTACGACTCGCGTCTGCAGGCGCCGGCGCGCCGCGACCTCACCGATCCGCGCTCCACCGCCCCGGCCAACACCCCGCAGCAGACGCCCCGGCCGATGCTGAACGACCGCCGCAGCACGCGCTGACCCGCCCATGAGTGATCTGACCGAAGGCCAGCTGCACGCGCTCGAGAACCTCAGCCGCAAGAAGTCCGGGGGCGAGGTTCCGTTCATCAATATCAGTGACGCCCAGGTTCTGGTGGAGCTGGGCCTGGCCGCGCGCAGCCGCCAGGGTTGGGACATTACGCCTGAGGGGCTGCGCCTGCTCGCGCCGCCGCCCAGCTCCGACAACCAGCGTTAGGGACGCCGGCTCAGTCCAGCCCGAGCTTCTGGGACAGGGACCGGGCCGCCTCCACCGGCCGCAGCTTGTCGACGTCGCGGTCCACGCTGTAGTTGGCGTCGCGCATGGCCTCCACCGAAATGGCCCCGATCAACGGGCGCAGGGCCGCCAGCAGCCGCGCATCGTTCACACGGTCGGGCGCAATCAGCACCACGGCGTCATAGGGCGGCAGGGCCTGGCGCGGATCGGTCAGGGTGACCAGATCATCAGCGGCGATCCGACCGTCGCTGGAGAAGGCGGAGATCACGTCCACATCCCCTGACGTCACCGCCCGGAACATGAAGGTCGGCTGGTAGGAGCGCCGGGCGCGGAAGTCGAAGCCATAGGCCTCATTGATGGCCGTCCACTCCGGTCTTGCGAAGAACTCCAGGTCGCCGCCCATGGTCAGGCCGCCCGACCGCCGGGCCAGATCATCCAGGCTCTCGATCCCGAGCGCCGTGGCGCGATCCTGGCGCATGGCCAGGGCATAGGCGTTCTCGAAACCGAGGGAGCCCAGGACCAGCACCCCGTCCCGCTCGGCCAGTTCCCTCGTCAGCTCTTCGAGAACGGCCTCACGCCCAGGATTGTCCTCCCGGTTCAGGACATTGGCCCAGAGCGTGCCGGAATAGTCGACATAGACGTCCAGTTCGCCCGACGCCAAGGCGCGGTAGGCGATGGCGGAGCCCAGGTCCTCCTTCATGCGGGCCTCGCCGCCCAGGTCCTCGATCCGCTCGGCGATCATCTCGGCCAGGATGTACTGCTCGGAGAAATTCTTGGCCCCGACCACATAGCTGGCAGGCTTGCCGAAGCTGATGAGCGGGGTCAGGGCGACGATGATCCCGATCAGGATGCCGGCCGCGCCGATCCCTGCGCGCCTGATGTCCCGTTTGGCGGCGCCGGCCTCGATTAGGCCCAGCAGCTGGTCGGTGACCATGGCCAGCAGGGCTGAAGCCCCGCAGCCGAACAGCACCAGCACCCAGTTCTCGGTCTGCAGGCCTGAAAAGATGTAGTTGCCGAGGCTGGTCTGGCCGACCGGGGTCGACAGGGTCGCGGCTCCAATGGTCCAGACCGCGGCGGTGCGCACCCCGGCCATGATGACCGGCGCGGCCAGGGGCAGCTCCACCTGGAACAGCCGCTGGCGAGGCGTCATGCCGACGCCTTCGGCCGCCTGGATGATGGCGGGGTCCACCGAGAGGATGCCGGTGGTCCCGTTCCGCACGATGGGCAGCATCGAATAGAGGGTGAGCGCCAACAGGGCCGGCAGGAAGCCCAGCGCCGAAAAGCCGTAGCCGATCAGGTCTTCGCTGGCCGCCGAGATGACCAGCAACAGGGGGAAGAACAGCGCCAGCAGCGCCAGGCTCGGGATGGTCTGGATCAGGCTGGCGCCGGCCAGCACCGGCCATCGGATATGGCGGTTGCGGCTGGCGGCCACGGCCAGCGGCAGGCTGATCAGCAGACCAAGACCCAGCGCAGAGGCGCTGAGCAGGACGTGCCAGGCGAGGTACTCCGGCAGGCGGGCAAACGCCGCCTCCACCTGCGGGCTCATACAGTTTCTCCCAGTCGGGCGCGCAGGCGTTCGGCCTGGCGCCGCGGGGCGGCCAGCAGGGCGGCGACCTCCGGTTCGGTCGAGGCGGCCAGGGTCTGGGGCGTCCCAACGGCGATGAGCTGGCCGTTCGCCACCACCACGATCCGGTCGGCGAGCAGCAGCGCCTCGGTCATGTCGTGGGTCACCATGACGGTGGAGAGGTTCAGCCGCTCATGCAGGGCGCGGTAGTCGTCGCCCAGCGCGTCCCGGGTCAGGGGATCCAGGGCGCCAAAAGGCTCGTCCATCAGCACGATGTGCGGCTCGGCCGCCAGGGCGCGGGCCACGCCGACCCGCTGCTGCTGACCGCCGGACAGGGCGGCGGGGAAGCGCCCACCCATCTCCTGGGGAAGGGCCACCAGGTCCAGTAGTTCGGCGGCGCGGGCGGCCCGCCTGGCCCTGTCCCAGCCCAGCAGCTTGGGCGTGATGGCGATGTTCTCGGCCACGGTCAGGTGCGGAAAGAGACCGACCTCCTGAAAGACGTAGCCGATGCGGCGGCGCAGCAGATGGGGGGTCAGATCACCGACGGCCTCCCCCTCGATCCGCACCTGACCGCTGTCGGGCCTGATCAGCCCGTTGATGGTCTTGAGAAGCGTCGTCTTGCCCGAGCCCGAGGCGCCAACCAGGGCGACGAACTCGCCGGCCGCGATCTCCAGGCTCACATCGGCCAGGGCCTGGTGGGCGCCATAGGTCTTGGTGACGCGCTCAAGCGCGATGCGAGGGTCTGACATGCGCCAGACCTAACACGCAAAGTCGCCGTTGGGCTCCCTTGGAGGACCTCGAGACTTCACCGGCATGTGTCCCACAGAGACCGGAGGGCGAGATAGGCTCTCGTCAGCGCCATGGAGGGAACGGCCGATGGGATTTCTCAGTGACGACGACAAGGCTGGTCTTGAGCCGGCCGAGACCGCCTCGCCCCGCACACCCATCCCGGTCCAGATGGTGGCCAGCGACGAATACGCGCCCCAGGCCCAGACGGTGCGCCAGCGGGAGGTCCAAGCCCGGCTGATGGAGATGGGCGGCGACCTTTCCCGGCATCAGGGCCTGAGCCGGCGGCGGTTCTTCCAGACCTCGGCGGGCATGGCCGCGGCCTTCGTGGCGCTGAATGATGTCTATGGCCCGTTGTTCTCCGCCAGCCGCGCCGAGGCGGCGACACCGGACATGGCGCAAGAACGCGCCGAGTCCCTGCGCGGCCAGTTCATCATGGACATGCACACCCACTTCCTGCGGGACGACACCCGGCTGACCGGCTTTGTGCGCATGCGCGAGGCCGTGGGGCAGCGGGGCTGGAACCCGGACCTCTCGGGCCGGCCGCAGACCCTCGAGGACCTGAAGTTCGACAACTATATCAAGGAGGTCTTTCTCGACAGCGACACCAAGGCGGCCCTGATCTCGAGCGCGCCCTCGGATATCCCTGAGGACTGGTTCCTGACCAACAGCCAGATGGCCAAGGCCCGCGAGCGAGTGAACGCCGAAGCCGGCGGCCGTCGGCTGTTCACCCACGCCATCTTCACGCCCGGGGCGCCGGGCTGGCTGGAGGCCCTGGAGGCCGCCCTGGAGCTGCGCCCGGACTCCCTCAAGGGCTACACGGTGGGGGACAACACCCACAAGGCCACCAGCCGCTATCCCTGGCGGATGGACGACGAGGCGGTAGCCTATAAGGGCTACGAGAAGATGGCCGCGGCCGGGCGCAAGATCGTCTGCGTGCACAAGGGGCTGTTCTCCACCGAAGTCGAGGCGCAGTTCCCCCATCTCGCGCCCTTCGCCGATGTTCGCGATGTGGGCCAGGCGGCCAAGGACTGGCCCGACCTGACCTTCGTCATCTACCACTCAGCCTATCGCTTGGGAGACCCGGCCAAGGCGCTCGCCCAGTTCGAACAGACGGGCCGGCTGGATTGGGTGAGCGACCTTGCGGAAATCCCCGAAAAGTACGGCGTGAACAACGTCTATGCCGACCTTGGCCAGGTGTTCGCCCAGACCATGGTGGCCGAGCCCCGGGTCTGCGCGGCCCTGATGGGCATTCTGATCCGGGGTTTGGGCGCCGACCATGTGTGCTGGGGGACCGACGCGGTCTGGACCGGATCTCCCCAGTGGCAGATCGAAGGCCTGCGGCGGCTGGAAATCCCAGAGGACATGCGCCGCGCCCACGGCTTCGCCGAGCTGGGCGCCGCCGATGGGCCGGTGAAGACCGCCATCTTCGGCGGCAACAATGCGCGGCTGTACGGCGTGGACGCCGCTGAGGTCGCGGCCCAGGACGGCGACGGCCTGGCGCGGCGCAAAGCCGCCTATCTGGCGCAGGGCGGGCGCCCCAGCCTCAGGCGGTACGGCTATGTCAGATCGGCATCCGCATGATTTCCTGATAGGCGGAAATCACCTGGTCGCGGACGGCCATGACGGTCTCAAGGCTGGTTTCAGCGGCCGAGATCGCCGTGACCACGTCCACCAGCTGCGCCTTGCCCTGCACGTGGGCGGCCATCTGAGTCTCGGCGGTGCGGGAGGTCTCCACCGCCTGTTCCATGACGTTCTTCAGCATGGCGCCGAAGTCGGCGCCGCCTGCGGCCGCCCCGCCGCCGACGGCGGGAAGGGCCGCCCCTTGCGTGGCGGCATAGGCCTTGGCTGCGGCGAGTGGGGTCATCATGGCCTAGTCGTCCCTAGCGCTT
Organism: Phenylobacterium sp.; assembly: GCA_019264505.1. Classification (GTDB taxonomy): domain Bacteria; phylum Pseudomonadota; class Alphaproteobacteria; order Caulobacterales; family Caulobacteraceae; genus Phenylobacterium. The sequence goes on from JAHUZY010000320.1 coordinate 10,737, forward strand.
GAGCAGATCAAGGACGCGCATCTCCATGGCGCGCGCGGTCTCGATCACATTGAGGTTGGCCTCGTAGGCCCGCTGGGCCTCGCGCATGTCCATCGCCTCCACCAGGGTGTTGACGTTGGGCAGCTTCACATAGCCCTGGGCGTCGGCCGAGGGATGGCCGGGTTCGTATTCGGTGCGGAAGGCGCTCTGATCAGGCTGCACCCTGGCCATCCGGACTCCCTGGCCCGCATCGATCTTGGAGGGTTCGAACACCGGCACCTGGCGGCGATAGGGGTCGCCGCCCGCCTGCTGCGAGGTGGAGTTGGCGTTGGCCAGGTTCTCGGCGATGACCCGCATCCGGGCCTGCTGGGCGCGAAGGGCCGTGGCCGCGATGGCCTGGGCCGCGCCTTGGG
>JAHUZY010000444.1 GCA_019264505.1 Phenylobacterium sp.
GATGTGTATAAGAGACTGGAGGCCTACCTGGTGATCGTTGGCGAGGGCCGAGGCGACGCCCTGACTGGGGGCGCCAGCGTTGACAACATCTTCGGTCGAGACGGAGCCGACACTTTGGTCGGCCTGGGCGGCGATGACGTCCTACAGGGCGACGCCGGCGACGACCGGCTCGAAGGCGGCGACGGTATGGATCGGCTGGACGGCGGCAAGGGCGCCGACACCCTGGTTGGCGGAGCCATGGTCGACGACATCATGGGCATGGATGGCGCTGACTCTATCGACGCGGGCGCCGGCCACGACATGATCGAAGGCGGGATGGGCGATGACACCATCACCGGCGGAACCGGGGCCGACGCTTTCATCGTCGATCCCCATAGCGGCTTCGACATGATCACGGACATGGAGGTTCGCGGTGAAGCGCAGGGCGCATTCGATCACCTGGCTCTGCGGGACATCCGGCCAGATCAGGTGACGGTCGTCGACCGGGCCGAGGGCGCTTTCGTGTCCTGGGACACTGATCGAGATCCCGATCCCGAGGGCGGCGTCCTACTGCAGGGCGTCTTCAGGGCGGACCTGCGCCAGAGCGACTTCATGTTCATCGACGCGCCAGGCTTCGTCGCCGGGATCAGCGACGCCGGTTCTGACTGGATCTTTTGAGCGAAGGGCCGCTCGTCAAAGGACGAGTGGCTAACGACGCCACCCCGTCGTGAAGTCGAGGGTCCGCAGCAGGGCGAAGGTGTTGCAGCTCGAGGTGCCGAGCGCGCGGCAGACATCGGGAATCTTGCGGTTCGCCCTTTGGCGGTTCGGGCTCGAGGTCTCGTTGCTGACAACGCAGCGCTCTTGAGGCGCGCTCAGCGCGTAGGCGATCAGGAACGGGTCGCGCCCGACGCGCTCCAGCTCCACGTCGTTCAAGTCGGGGGCATACCCATCATCGATGACGCTCTGGACGTCCTCAGGCGCGATCACCTCGTCAAGCACGAGGGCGCGCCTCACCTCGACGCGCTGCAGCCATCCGTAGAGAAGATCCTTCTCCACGTCGCCCGTCCCGTCCCGCACCTCCTCGAAAATCTCGAGCGGCATGCAGGCCCGCCCCTGCTCCGCCTGGTGCAGCAGCCAGTCCCAAAACTCCGGCACCCTGTTGATCGGGTAATAGTTGTTGTGGGCGGTGATCAGGACGTTGGCGTCGAGCAGGTAGAGCACTAGCTGGCGCCCCCGGCGACCAACGGCTCCACGTTGCGCGGGTGGACGCCAAGGATCTTGCCCGCCTTGGTCGGCGTGAGCGTTCCTTCATCTAGGGTCCGACGGACCAGTTGAAGGAGCGCGCCGCCGAGCTTGTGCCGACGAACCACATAGTAGTTGGGCCCGCCTTCCGAGGCGCGTTCCCGCTGCCGCCGCTCGTCGCGATCCCTGAGATACTCGTTTCGGAAGGCTCCGCTGACCGTTCGCCAGCGCTCCTCCGTCAGAGCGCCCACCAGGCGAAGTCGATACGCCACAAGGGCCCGGCTGATGTGGCGCCCCGTCGCGAATTCCGTGATCCGCTGCTGCACAGCCGCGAGGTCGGCGTTGCGCACATCAAGCCCGGCGAGCTCGTCGGCCGGGAGCAGCAAGGCGCTGGCCACGTCGTTGCAGAAGCGCTCCATCCGCGCCTCCATCGACCCGCCGCTGATACCGGTCTGCCCCAGAATCACGTGGGCGAGCTCGTGCAGCAGCGTGAACGCCCACGCTGACTTGGCGTCCTGGTCGTTGATCACCACGAACGGCGCGATCTCGTCTGCCAGGGCGAAGCCCCGGAAGGCCTCCACGTCGATCGCGCTGTGGTGCGAACCTAGATTGCCGATGAGCAGAACGAAAACGCCGGCGGCCTCGGCTTGACGCCGCAGATAGTTAAAGGCGAGCTCCGTGGTGCGCTGTGCCCGGAATTCGGACAGATTGAAGCTGATCGCCTCCCGCACCGCCTGCGTCACGCCAGCGATCCCGTCGTTCAAGGTCCGCGATGCGACGAAGCCGAGCGACGAGGCATCCTCGTCCTCCAGCAGCGCGCGCACCACACCCTGACGGGCGCGAATGTCCCGCACAAGCGCATCCACAGCCCCTGCGGCGTCGGCGCGCTGGTCGTCCGGAAGCGTTCGGAAGTCCTCGCCCCGATCAGCCTTCGGCGGCGGCTTGGCCAAGTAGAAGGTGATCAGCGGCCGCCGATAGACCTGCGCCATCTTCAGCAGGGTGGGCCGGCTGACCTCCCCCTCCCCCGCCTCGAGTGCGGCGAGGCGTTGCGCACCGGGCCCTTGGCGCGTGTCCCGCAGCCCGACCTTCTGCGCAGCCTCCGGCAGCGCGAGACCGGCGGTCTCACGCGCCCAGGTCAGAATGGCCGGGTTCACGTGGGTCATGGCGTATCCATGCCCCGGAATGGTTGACGGCGCGAGAAGCTCCTCCAGCTGGTCCTTAGCATCGCGCGGCGTCCGCGCCGTCGGCCTCGTCCTTGGCCAGCCGGCGATAGAGGGTGGCCCGCCCGCAGCCGATCAGCTTCGCAGCCGACGGCACGCTGAGCGAGCCGCTGCGCAGCATGGGGCCATAGTGGGCCCACTGGTCGTCGGTGATCTTGGCCGGTCGGCCAAACCTCACCCCCCTCGCCTGCGCGGCCGTCCGCCCAGCCCCCGTCCGCTGCAGGATCAAGCTCCGCTCGAACTCCGCAATGCCCGCGAACACAGTGAGCACCATCTTGCCCGCCGCCGACGTGGTGTCGGCCCATGGCTCAGCCAGGGAGCGCAGCCCGGCGCCGCGCTCGGCGATGTCTTCGGCCAACGTCAAGAGGTCTCGCGTCGAGCGCGCCAGTCGGTCCAGACGCGACACGACGATGACGTCGCCCTCCCGCAGGTGTTCCAGCACGCGATCGAGCTCCGCGCGGGCCCGCTTCGCTCCCGACGCCTTCTCCTCGAAGATCTTCTTGCAGCCAGCCTCCCTCAGCGCTGCACGCTGCAACGCGAGATCCTGGTCATCGGTCGAAACGCGGGCGTAGCCAAGCAGCATGCCGAAGAGTCTCAAACCCGTCTCGATAGTCAACGCTTTCGAGACCGACTTTTGAGACAGGCTGGGCCGGGGAAATGCGTGCATTCCGTTTCAGTCCCGAAACCTAGGAGTTTCGGGACTTCTCTCCAGCCGAGACCGCTACATCCCGTTCGGCAGGCGCGCGCCGCCCGGCCCGCGCTTCGATGACCGGAATGGCCGTCCAGTGGATCCTCCTCATCGTTCTGGCCCGCTCGCCATCGCCGCGCTCGTGAAATACTGCGAACGCCCTCCCGATAAGCGCCTCCGCGCGCCGCACGACGTCAATGTCCGTGCGGCGTGCCCTCGTCGTGATCCGTCTGCATGCCAGGCATGGCGCTCATCATCTCATCATGACCTGCCGGCGCGCTCTTCACAGCGGCCTGGTACTGAGCGGGCGTCATTTTCGGAAGTTGGCGAACGAAGGCCACCATGTCCCAGATCAACTCGTCGCTGTGAGTACGCCCCCAAGCCGGCATGGCAGTCATCTTCACCCCATGCTTGATGATCCAGAACTGCTCGGCGACGGAGTGGGGAACGCCTCGGCTGAGTTCGGGCGCCGGAGGATAGAGGCCCTGGCTTATCTCGGTCTTCTCCATCCCAGGCGCGAGGTGGCAGCCGCTGCACATTTCGGCGTAGAGCGCGGCGCCCTGGGCGACCCGCTTCGGATCGCCGAGATCGGCGGGCGGCTTGATGTCGCCGGATCGCACGGCGATCGAGCGGTCCCGCAGGTTCTGGATCGCCCAGAACACCGGCTTGGTGTGCGGCGCATCGGCGGCGATGTTGTAGACGCCGGCGTAGATCATCGCGCCCGTCACGCCGGCTGCCAGTAACGCCACCACGACCACAAAGATCGTACTTGGCAGATGCCGGCCAACGTCGAATTTCACCCGCTGCGCCATCGACCGCTCCCGTCTTAAAATGCCCCGCTGTCGTTCATCCCTCGCGGGCTCGCTAAGGATACGCATCCGACGGCCCGTCGCCCTCACCTCACACTACAGGCCGGAAGGTCTAGGCGCGGCGGCGGCAGTCCCGCGGCGCGAGCAGCATGCCCTAGGCCTCGCGCGGACCTGGGGCTTCTGCGTCCGCACAAACGCCATCAAGCCGGGCAGCTAGAACAAGCCGCAACACGACACGGAAAGCCGCCTTCGCCGTCTATATCCAAGTCAAGCGAGGGCTGCGCCCTGGCCGCGCAAGGGTCCGTGCCTCGCTTCGCTGCGGCCGCGCCGGCTCCCTCGCGCGGCTCACCCGCTCATTGGCGCGGGCCTAGTCCTTTGCAGGACGTGCCTGCAAAGGCCGGCAAGGGGAAATC
>JAHUZY010000449.1 GCA_019264505.1 Phenylobacterium sp.
GAGGGCCGGCCGCTGTTTGAGTCCCGCTTCCGGCTGGTGCGCGCCGAGGCGGCCGAGGATCTGAAAGCCATCGCCCGGGACAAGATTCTCTGGCTCGATGGCCTGATGGACGGCCAGACCTATGTGTGCGGCGACCGCTTCACCCTGGCCGACATCCTGCTGTTCTGCTTCCTGGCCTTCGGCGCCCAGGTCGGCCAGCCCCTGCCGGCCGAGGCCAGAAATGTCTCGGCCTGGTTCGAACGGGTGAAGGCGCGGCCGAGCGCGGCGGCCTGAGCCGCCGGCTCAGCTGTCCCCGAGGATGATCTCGCTCAACGTCGGGCCGATCTCGTCATGGACGACGAGGTCGGCGGCCTCGTCCTGGTCGGTAGGCTCACGGTTGAGGATGGCCAGGGCCGCGCCGCGGCGCTTGGCCAGCAGGGGAAACTCCGCCGCCGGATAGACCACCAGGGACGAGCCCAGCACCAGGAAGAGGTCGCAGGACAGGGTCGCGGCCGTGGCCCGCCGCATCTGGGTCTCAGGCATGGGCTGGCCAAAGGAGATGGTGGCGGTCTTCACCAGCTCGCCGCACTCGTAGCAGGTGGGAATGTCGCCGGTGGCTTCGAACTCATGCTTGAGCTGGGGCAGTTCGTGGCGGAGGCCGCAGGCGAGACACGTCGCGTAGCTGGCGTTGCCGTGCAGTTCGATGACCTTGTCGTCCGGCACGCCCGACGCCTGGTGAAGATTGTCCACATTCTGGGTGATGACCGCGTTGACCCGGCCCTGTTCGACCAGCCGGGCGACCGCATGGTGGCCGGCATTGGGTTCGCGGCCGGTCCAGCCCGCGCGTCCGGCGAAGGCCCGGGTCCAGGATTCCCGGCGCTTTTCCTCGCTGGCGACGAAGTCCTGGAAATAGATGGGCTTCATCTGGCTCCAGACCCCGCCTGGGCTGCGGAAATCCGGGATGCCGGATTCCGTGGAGATGCCGGCGCCGGTGAAGACCACCATGTTGCGCGCGCCTTCGATGAGGCGGGCGAGATCCTTGCGATGGGTCATGCGCGGGTCTCCTCCGCCTGAGCCGCGGGGGTGGGGCCAGGTTGCGGCTTGGGCGCCGCCTTGCGGTCCAGGCCGAGCCGCTTGGCCAACAGACCGATGGTCGGCCCTTGGATGACGCTGGAGGCCAGGACGACGAAGAAGACGATGTTGAACATGGCCTGAGCGTCTTCGACGCCGGCGACGATGCCGAAGGTGGCGAGCACGATGGGCACCGCCCCGCGCAGACCGGCCCAGGACACGAACAGCTTGGCGCGCCAGTCGAACTGGCGGAAGGGCGCCAGGCTGATGAAGACGCTGGCGGGCCTGGCGATCAGCATCAGGACCGCGGTGATGGCCAGACCTTCCAGGGCGACGGCTGGCAGCTGGTGCGGGAAGACAACCAGGCCAAGCGTCAGGAACATGACGACCTGCGCCAGCCAGGCCAGGCCGTCCTGGAACTGCGACACGGCCCGGCGGCCGGGATAGTCCCGATTGCCGGCGAGCACCCCGGCCACATAGGCGGCGAGAAATCCGCTGCCTGTCAGGACGCCGGCCAGGCCGAAGGCCAGCAGGGCGGCGGCCACCGAGACCACCAGGAACAGGCCCCCCTGGCGCAGCTTGGCGCGGGTGAGCACCACGGTGAAGGCGTAGCCCACGGCCAGGCCGATGGCGGCGCCCAGGACCATCTGCATCAGGAAGTCCGGGACGAAGCTCAGCAGGGGCGTGCTGGGGACCGCGATCATGGCCAGGGCCACGCCCACCAGGAAGATGGCCATGGGATCGTTGGAGCCGCTCTCCAGCTCGATGAGGGCCAGGACGTCCTCGCGGATCCGGGTCTCCTGATTGCGCAGGACGGCGAAGACGGCGGCGGCGTCGGTGGAGGCCACCACACTGCCCAGCAGGAACCCCTGCAGCAGGCTGAAGTCCAGCAACAGGATGGCTGTCAGGCTGACGATGCCTGCGCTGATGACCACCCCCACCGTGGCGAGGATCAGGGCGGGCGACAGGACCGGACGCACCGCCTTCCAGGGGGTGTCGAGCCCCCCGGAGAACAGAATGAAGATCAGGCAGGCCACGCCGATGGTCTGGGCGACCTGATAGTCGGCGAAGCCGATCCCACCGGGCCCGTCGGATCCGGCCAGCATGCCCAGCGCCAGGAAGCCGATCAGGGCCGGCACCCCGAAGCGGCTGGACAGGGTGCCCGCCAACACCGTCGTCAGCAGAAGAACGCCCGTGACGAGCAGGAAGAGTTCAGGCGTGACAGCGGGCATGGGCGTTTAGTTCGGGCATGCGGCCCTCAGCCGCAACCCCTGGCCGCGCTTTATCCTCACTCGACCGGCTTGGCGCGATACGAGGCCTCGTCCAGCGCGCCTTCCCATTTGGCGACCGTCACCGCCACGGCCAGGTCGGAGGTGTTGTTGGCCACGGTCCGGGTCATGTCGAGCAGGCGGTCGAAGGGCAGGACAAAGCCCACCACCAGGGCGGTCTGTTCCGGCGAAACCCCCATGGTGGTCAGCACGGCGGCCAGCATGAACAGCGAGGCCGACGGGATGGGCGCGGTGCCCACCGAGACCAGGATCGTGGTCAGACCGGCCAGAAGATACTGGGTCAGGGTCAGCTCGATGCCGAAGGCCTGGGCGGTGAACATGGCCAGCAGGCCGATATAGAGGGCCGTACCGTCCATGGAGACCGTGGTGCCCAGCGGCAGGGCGGTGGAGGCCACCGTATGGCTCACGCCGAGGTTCTTCTCGGCCACCCGCATGGAGACCGGCAGGGTCGCGGCGCTGGAGGAGGTGGAGAAGGCCACCATCACCGCATCGGGAATGTCGCGGAAGAAGGGCCACATGGGCAGGCCCGCCATCAACCTGATCATGCCCCCGTGGACGATGAAGATGTGCAGGAGGCAACCGACCAGCAGGGCCGCCGCCAGCAGGAAGATGTTGTAGAACACGCCGAGGCCAGCGGTCCCCATGACCCAGGCCATCAGGGCGAAGACGCCGAAGGGCGCCACCTCCATCACCAGGCGGGTGATGTAGAGGACCACGTCGACCCCGGCGTCGAACAGCTTGCGGATCGGGTCAGCCTTCTCCCCCAGCGCCAGGATGGCGGCGCCCACCAGGAAGGAGAAGAAGATTACCGCCAGAATGTCCCCATTGGCCAGGGCCTGGATGGGGTTGAGCGGGACGATGCCGAGCAGCTGCTCGCTGACCGGCGGCGCCGTGCCGACCATTTCCGGGGTGACATCGGTGAAGCTGACACCTTGGCCCGGCCCAAACAGCAGGCCCATGGACATGCCGACGCCCACGGCGATGGCGGTGGTCAGCAGGTAGAGGAAGATGGTCTTGGCGCCGATGGAGCCCAGACGCCGCGGATCGCCCATGCCGGCCACGCCCGCGACAATGGAGACGAAGACCAGGGGCACGACGATCATCCGGATCAACCGCACGAACAGGTCGCCGACCCACTTGATGGCGTTGGCCTGCTCCCCCAGCAGAAGGCCGGCGATGACGCCGAGGACCAGCGCCAGCAGGATGCGCTTCCAGAGGACAACATCGAACCACCAGCGCTGAAGCAGGGTGCGTTTGACAGGCGCCTCGTCAACGGGGCTCGGCGGCGGCGAATCGGTCATGCGACTCTCTTGATACTAGGGGCCGCATTACGGCGGCGGTTCAGCGCAGGTTAGGGAGGTTATGGCCCCGCGCCAACGACTCTCGCCCCGTTGATCCTCCGAGGGGCGGCGGACAAGGCCGCCCAGCGCCTTGCCGTGCGGCGGGACGGCGGCGGCTGGCCGGCGCCTGTCTGCTAGGCGCCCGTCGTCCTGGGGCGCCCAAGCCGCGAGCGGGGCCTGGACCAGCGACCCATTCGGTATTACGAAAATTGACGAACGTAATACCGGAGCCAAAATCGCCCCATGACCGTGGAACCGATTTCCCAGCTTGCGCGCCTCAGCGTCAGCCTGCCGGCCGAACTCCTGGCCCAGCTCGACGCCATGGTGGCTGAGCGCGACCTGCCCAGCCGGTCGCAGATGATCGCCGAGCTGATCCGGCACGAACTGGCCGAGCACAGCGAGGGCCGAGACGGCGCAATCCTGGCCGGCACCATCACCCTGATCTACCGCGCCGAGAGCGGCCGGGTGCGCCAGGCGCTGGCCCAGGCGCAGGGCCTGTTCCTGAAGGAGGTCATCTCCTCGCAACACGTCTTCCTGGAGGATGATCAGTCCCTGGAGGTGCTGCTGGTCCAGGGACCCTCGGAGCGCCTGCACATGTTGTGCGACGAGCTGCGCCGGATCCGCGGCGTCCACCAGATCCGCCTGGTGACCACCCGCGCCCTGTTGCCGCCGCTGCACGCCCATGGCCGCGGGAGCAAGACCGCCGAGATCGGAGGAGCCGCATGAGCGCCTCTTCCACCGCTGACCCCAAGAGCGCCCAGGCCCATGCCCGCGCCCAAGGGGCCACCCGCAT
>JAHUZY010000474.1 GCA_019264505.1 Phenylobacterium sp.
GCTGATGGACGAGGCCCAGGCGCGGGCCTTCGTCTGTACGAGCGAAGTCCAATGTCTCGACGCCGAACGCCGGGAGGCGCAGTTCGCCAGCTGGTACGAGCTCTTTCCCCGCTCGCAGACCGACGACGCCGCCCGCCACGGGACCTTTGACGATGTCATCGCCCGCCTGCCGGCGATCCGGGGGATGGGCTTCGACGTACTCTACTTCCCGCCGATCCATCCGATCGGCGAGCGCCACCGCAAGGGCAAGAATAACAGCCTGACCGCCGGACCCGATGATCCCGGCAGCCCCTACGCCATCGGCTCGGCCGAAGGGGGCCATGACGCCATCCACCCGGAACTTGGGACCTTCGAAGACTTCCGCCGCCTGATCGCCGCGGCTCATGACCATGGGCTGGAGATCGCGCTCGACTTCGCCATCCAGTGCTCGCCGGACCATCCCTGGATCAAGGAACATCCCGGCTGGTTTGACTGGCGTCCTGACGGGACGATCAAATACGCCGAGAACCCGCCCAAGAAGTACCAGGACATCGTCAATGTGGACTTCTACCGGTCCGAGGCGATCCCGGATCTGTGGATCGCCCTGCGCGATGTGGTGCTGCTGTGGGTGCGCGAGGGCGTGCGCACCTTCCGCGTTGACAACCCCCACACCAAGCCGTTCGCCTTCTGGGAATGGATGATCCGGGAGGTGCGCACCGCCTACCCTGACGTGATCTTCCTGTCGGAGGCCTTCACCCGCCCGCGGGTCATGTACCGGCTGGCCAAGATCGGCTTCTCGCAGTCCTACAGCTACTTCACCTGGCGCCACACCAAGGCGGAGTTCACCGACTATCTGACCGAGCTGGCGACCACGGAGCCGAAGGAGTTCTTCCGGCCCAACTTCTTCGTCACGACGCCGGACATCAATCCCTACTTCCTGCAGACCTCCGGCCGGGCGGGCTTCCTGATCCGCGCCGTCCTGGCCTCGACCCTGTCGGGCCTGTGGGGGGTCTATTCCGGCTTTGAGCTGCTCGAATCCGAGCCGGTGCCGGGCAAGGAAGAGTTCAAGGACTCCGAGAAGTACGAGATCCGGCCCCGGGATTGGAACGCGCCGGGCATCATTCCGCAGATCAGCCAGCTGAACCGTCTGCGCAAGGCTCATCCCGCCCTGCAGACGCACCTGAACGTGCAGTTTCTGCCCTCCAGCAGCGACCACATCCTCTTCTACGCCAAGCTCAGCCCGGATGGAGGCGACCTCATCCTGGTGGCGGTGAACCTCGATCCTCACGGGGCGCACGAGGCCGATGTGGAGGCGCCGTTCTGGCGCCTGGGCCTCGCCGACGACGCCAGAGCCCATGTGGACGACCTCCTCACCGGCCAGAGCTTCACCTGGCAGGGGAAGTGGCGACGCATCGCCCTCGACCCTGGCCGCCCCTACCTCATTTTCCGTATGGAGGCCCCGCGATGAGCGTCGCCTATCTCGCTGACGATCCCGTGGCCGAGCCCGCAAAGACCGCCGACCCCCAGTGGTACAAGGACGCGGTCATCTACCAGCTGCACGTGAAGTCGTTCTTCGACTCCAATGACGACGGGGTGGGTGATTTCGCCGGTCTGTCGGCCAAGCTCGACTACATCGCCAGTCTCGGCGTCAACGCCATCTGGCTGCTGCCCTTCTACCCGTCCCCCCGGCGGGACGACGGCTATGACATCGCCGACTATCGCGGCGTGCATCCGGAGTATGGCGACTTCGACGACGTGAAGCGCTTCATTGACGAGGCCCACGGGCGGGGTATGCGGGTGATCACCGAGCTGGTGATCAACCACACCTCGGACCAGCACCCCTGGTTCCAGGCCGCCCGGCGCGCGCAGCCCGGATCGCCGGAGCGGGACTTCTATGTCTGGTCGGACAACGACGCCGACTACAGCGGCACCCGCATCATCTTCCTCGACACCGAGACCTCCAACTGGACCTGGGATCCGGTGGCCGGCGCCTACTACTGGCACCGCTTCTACTCCCATCAGCCGGACCTGAACTTCGACAATCCCAAGGTCCTGGAAGAGATCCTCTCGGTCATGCGCTACTGGCTGGAGGCCGGGGTGGACGGCCTGCGGCTCGACGCCATCCCCTATCTGATCGAGCGGGAGGGCACCAATAACGAGAACCTGCCCGAGACCCACGACGTCCTGAAGGCCATCCGAGCTCACCTGGACGAGCACTTCGACGACCGCATGCTGCTGGCCGAGGCCAACCAGTGGCCGGAGGACACCCAGCAGTATTTCGGCGACGGCGACGAATGCCACATGGCGTTCCACTTCCCCCTGATGCCGCGCATGTACATGGCCATCGCCCAGGAAGACCGCTTCCCGATCACCGACATCATGCGCCAGACCCCGGACATTCCGGAGGCCTGCCAGTGGGCCATCTTCCTGCGCAACCACGATGAGCTGACCCTCGAAATGGTCACCAACAAGGAGCGGGACTACCTCTGGAGCGTCTACGCCTCCGAAAGCCGGGCGCGGATCAATCTCGGCATCCGCCGCCGCCTCGCGCCCCTGATGGAGCGCGACCGCCGCCGGGTCGAGCTGATGAACTGCATGCTGCTGACCATGCCGGGCACGCCGGTCATCTATTACGGCGACGAACTTGGCATGGGCGACAACATCTATCTGGGCGACCGGGATGGGGTGCGGACCCCCATGCAGTGGTCCCCCGACCGCAATGGCGGCTTCTCCCGCGCCGACCCGGCCAGCCTCGTCCTGCCGGCGATCATGGATCCGCTCTACGGCTTTCAGGCGATCAATGTGGAGGCCCAGAGCAAGGACAGCCACTCGCTGCTGAACTGGCTGCGCCGGATGCTGGCGGTGCGCCAGCGCCACAGCGCCTTTGGCCGCGGGACGCTGCGCTTCCTTCGCCCGCAGAACCGCAAGGTCATGGCCTATCTGCGCGAGCACGAGGGCGACACCATCCTGTGCGTCGCCAATCTGGCCCGCACGGCCCAGGCCGTTGAACTCGACCTGTCGGAGTTCGCCGGTTGGGCGCCCATGGAGATGTCGGGCAGCACGCCCTTCCCGCCCATCGGCCACCTGACCTATCTGCTGACCCTGCCGCCCTATGGCTTCCACTGGTTCCAGCTCTGCGAGAAGACCGACGGCCCCAGCTGGAGCACGGCGCCGAGCGGGGTTCAGGCAGAGCAGCACACCTTCGTGCTCCGCGGCGATGTGGCCACCCTGGTCGAACCGCCCCATCGGGCGGTCCTGGAATCTGAAGTGCTGCCGAACTGGATGAGCGGCCGACGCTGGTTCCAAGGCAAGGACGCCGAGCTACTGGCCACCCGCGTCAAGGGCTACTCGCCCCTGCCGGGCGCAGCCAACCAGATCCTGGCTGAACTGGAGGTCGAAACCTCGACAGGAACGGCCGCCTATCTCGTGCCCCTCGGCGTGGCCTGGGAAGACGATGTTGGGGACCCCTACGCCCACAACTTCGCCATGGCCCGGGTCCGCCGCGGCGCGCGGGTCGGCGACCTGACCGATGGGTTCCTGACGACGGAGTTTGTCCGCTCGGTCATGACGGGCTTGCGGACCAATGCGAAGCTCACCTCGCCCTTTGGCGACATCGAGTTCACCTCCGCGGCCTTTGAGACGGGCGACGACGCCGAAATCGAGTGGTCTTCGGCCGAACAGAGCAACAGCTCGGTCATCATCGGCCGCGAGATCGTCCTGAAGCTGCTGCGGAAGGTGGTCGCCGGCGTTCATCCGGAAGCCGAGATGACCCGCGTGCTCAGCCAGCGGGGCTATCCCCACGTCCCGGCCTTTGTGGGGGAGGTCCGTCGGATCGCGCCGGATGGCGCGCCGCACACGCTCATGGTTGCTCAGGCCTTCATCTACAGCCAGGGCGATGGCTGGGACTGGACCCAGGACTATCTGCATCGTGTGATCGACGACCTCGTCCTGGCCGGCGACCAGACGGCGACGCCGGACTTCGGGTCCTATGCCGAGTTCGCCCGGGTGCTCGGGCGCAGCCTGGCCGAGATGCATAGCGTCCTGGCCCAGCCCAGCGACGATGCGGCCTTCGCCCCTGAGATCATGGACGCCAAGGCTGTTGAAGGCGTCCGCGCCAGCGTCCTGCAGCAGGTGGATCAGGCCCTGGCCGTGTTGGAGAAGGGCGGCGACTGGACCGACCAGGACGGCCTTGGCCAGATCGCCGACGCCCTCCGCCAGCGCCGGGGCGAGATCGAGCAGGCAGTCGCCCGGCTTGCAAACGCGGGGTCTGGTCAAGTGCGCACCCGCATCCATGGCGATCTTCACCTCGGCCAGGTGCTGGTCACCGGGGGCGGCGTCACCTTCATCGATTTCGAGGGTGAGCCCGCAAAGTCCCTGGACGCCCGCCGCGCCAAGTCCAGCCCTCTGCGCGATGTGGCCGGCATGCTGCGGTCCTTCGACTACGCCGCAGCGCTGGGCGCTATAGCTGCCGCCCATGTGGCCCAGGGCGTCCAGGACCGGGCGGTCAATGTCGTCAGCCAGTTCCAGTCGGTGGCCAGCGAGGCGTTTCTCGATGGCTATGGCGAGATCGCCGGCGCGGTTTCGACCGAGTTGCTCGACCTCTTCCTGCTGGAAAAGGCGGCCTACGAGGTCAGCTATGAGGCGGCCAACCGCCCGGCCTGGCTGGGCACGCCCCTTCGCGGCCTGGCAGCGACGATCGATCGGCTTCTAGGTGGCGACCAATGAGCCACGAGGACCTGGCCCTGACCCATGCCCTGACGTCCGCCGTCATGGAGGGTCGGCTGACCGATCCCTTCGTCTTTCTGGGGCCTCACGAGGCCAAGGGGACCACGGTCGTTCGCACCTTTCAGCCCGGCGCGGTCGCCGTGTCGGCGCTGCAGGATGGCGCTGCGCCCTCGTCTCTGGAGGAAGTCGCGCCGGGCCTGTTCGCCGGGCGCCTTGCGGGAAAGGGCGGCTACCGCCTGAGCATCGATTGGGGCGCGACGACGCAGGAAACCGAAGACCCCTACGCCTTTGGCCTGCTCCTCGGCGATCTGGACCTGCACCTCTTCATGGAGGGCGCCCATTGGGAGCTCGGCCAGAAAATGGGGGCCCAGCCGCAGGTCCTTGAGGGCGTTGACGGCGTCGGCTTCTCGGTCTGGGCGCCGAACGCCCGGCGGGTATCCGTCGTCGGGGACTTCAACAGCTGGGACGGCCGCCGCCACCCCATGCGCCTGCGTCATCCGGCCGGGGTGTGGGAGCTGTTCGTGCCGCGGCTAAAGCCCGGCGAGCGCTACAAGTATGAGCTGGTCGGCGCCAATGGTGAGCTGCTCCCCCTGAAAGCTGATCCGCTGGCGCGGATGACCGAACTCCCGCCCGGTCAGGCCTCGATCATCGCCCCGGTCGCCGACTTCGCCTGGACCGATTCCGAGTGGATGGCCGACCGAGGCCGGCGCCAGAAGCCCGACGCGCCGATCTCCATCTACGAAGTCCACGCCGCCTCCTGGCTGCGCCCCGATGATGGGCAGACGCCAAACCTGGACTGGGACGGCCTGGCCGAGCGGCTGGCCCCCTATGTGGCCGACATGGGCTTCACCCATGTGGAGCTGCTGCCGATCATGGAGCACCCGTTCGGCGGTTCCTGGGGCTATCAGCCCCTCTCGCAGTTCGCCCCCAGCGCCCGCTTCGGATCGCCGGAGGGCCTGGCGCGGTTCGTGGACGCCTGCCACCGGCTGGGCGTCGGCGTCATCCTGGACTGGGTGCCCGCCCATTTCCCCACCGACACCCATGGCCTGGCCAGCTTCGATGGCACCCAGCTGTACGAGCACGCGGACCCGCGCGAGGGGTTCCACCAGGACTGGAACACCCTGATCTTCAATCTGGGTCGCCAGGAGGTGCAGGGCTTCCTGATCGCCAGCGCCCTCTACTGGCTGGAGACCTTCCATATCGATGGCCTGCGCGTCGATGCGGTGGCCTCCATGCTCTACCGCGACTACAGCCGCCAGCCCGGCGAATGGGTGCCCAATGTTCATGGCGGGCGCGAGAACCTGGAATCCGTCGCCTTCCTGCGCCGGCTCAACGAGACGGTGGCCAGCCGCTGCCCGGGCGCCGTGACCATCGCCGAGGAATCCACCGCCTGGCCCGGCGTCTCCAGCCCGGTGGCCGAGGGCGGCCTGGGGTTTGACTACAAGTGGAACATGGGGTGGATGCACGACACCCTCAGCTACATGCAGCGCGATCCGGTCTATCGGAACTGGCACCAGAACGAGCTGACCTTCGGCCTGCTCTACGCCTTCACCGAACGGTTCGTCCTGCCGATCTCCCACGACGAGGTGGTGCACGGCAAAGGCTCGCTGCTCGGCAAGATGCCCGGCGACCGGTGGCGGCAGTTCGCCAACCTGCGCGCCTACCTAGCCTTCATGTGGGCCCATCCGGGCAAGAAGCTCCTGTTCATGGGCTGCGAGCTGGGCCAGCCCACCGAGTGGAACCACGACGACGCCATTCCCTGGGACCTGCTGGATCGGGACGATCATGCTGGCATGCAGATGCTGGTGCGCGACCTCAACAGGCTCTATGGCGCCGAGCCCGCCCTGCACCGCAGCGACGCCGATCCTGAGGGCTTCGCCTGGATCTGCACGGACGCCGAGGCTGGCGTGTTCGCCTTCCGCAGACAGGCGGCTGGCGAGGCCGCGCCGCTGATCTTCGCGCTCAATGTGACGCCGGAGCCCCGACAGGGCTATCGCCTCGGCGCCCCGGCGCCCGGCCAGTGGCGCGAGGTGCTGAATACCGACGCCAGCCGCTATGGCGGCGGGAACATTGGAAACAGCGGCGAGGTTCATACCCGGCCGGCGGGCGCTCACGGTCTCGCCAACTCCCTGGACCTCAACCTCCCCCCGCTCGGCGCCGTCCTGTTGCGCCATCAAGGAACCGCTGCGTGATCCTTCTCCCGGACCGTCTTGAGGGCGGCCTGCCCTATCCCCTTGGCGCCACCTTCGACGGCCTGGGCATCAATTTCGCCGTCTATTCCGCCCATGCGGAGAAGATCGAGCTCTGCGTTTTCGAGGAGACGGGCCGGCGGGAGATCGCTCGCCTTCCCCTGCCCGAATGGACCGACGAGGTCTGGCACGGCTATCTGCCGGGGGCCAAGCCAGGCCTTCTGTATGGCTATCGCGCGCATGGGCCCTATGCCCCCCATGAGGGCCACAGGTTCAACCCCAACAAGCTGCTGATCGACCCCTATGCGCGCAGCCTGTCGGGGGACCTGCGGTGGACCGACGCCCTGTTCGGCTACCGGGTCAACGCCGCGCGGGCCGATCTGACCTTTGATCGTCGCGACAGCGCGCCGGCCATGCCCAAGTCCATGGTCACCGCCGATCCCTTCGACTGGAGCGGCGACCGACGGCCCAAGACCCCGTGGGCCGACACCGTCATCTACGAGTGTCACGTCCGGGGCCTGACCATGCTGATGGAGGAGGTTCGGCCCCCGGTTCGGGGCACCTTCGCCGCCCTGACCCACCCCAAGGTCATCGATCATCTGAAACGACTTGGCGTCACCGCCGTCGAGCTGCTGCCGATCCACGCCTTCGTCCAGGACCGCTTCCTGCAGGAAAAGGGGCTGGCCAACTATTGGGGCTATAGCAGCCTCAACTTCTTCACCCCGGAGCGAAGCTACCTTTCCGGGGGCGATCAGAACGAGCTGCGCATGGCCGTGCGCAAGCTGCACGCGGCCGGCCTGGAAGTGATCCTGGACGTGGTGTTCAACCACACCGCCGAGGGCAGCGAGCGCGGCCCCACCCTGTCCTTCCGGGGCCTCGATAACGCCAGCTACTACCGGCTGGTCGAGGGCGACCCGCGCTTCTGCGTCAACGACACCGGCACCGGCAATACGGTGAACATGTCCAAGGCCAGGGTCGTCCAGATGGTGGCCGACTCCCTGCGCTACTGGACCCAGTCCTACGGGGTGGACGGTTTCCGCTTCGACCTAGGGGTCACGCTCGGCCGCGAAAAGCACGGCTTCGATCCCGGCGCCGGCTTCTTCGATGTGCTGCGCCAGGATCCCATGCTGCAGGGGATCAAGCTGATCTCCGAACCCTGGGACATCGGCCCCGGCGGTTATCAGCTTGGCCAGCACCCGCCGGGCTTCGCCGAGTGGAACGACCGGTTCCGTGATGACGTCCGTGGCTATTGGCGCGGCGATGAAGGCGGGCGCCCGGATCTGGCCGCCAGGCTTTCCGGATCCGGCGACATCTTCGACCGGCAGGCCCGCCGGCCCTGGGCCTCGGTCAACTTTCTGGCCTCCCATGACGGCTTCACCCTGGCCGATCTCGTCACCTACGAGGCGCGTCACAACGAGGCCAATGGGGAGGACAATCGCGACGGTCACAGCGAAAACCTGTCGCGCAACTGGGGCGCCGAGGGCCCCACCACCGACGTCGATATCCAGCGCACCCGGGGCCGGGTGATGCGCGCCATGCTGATGACGCTGTTCGCCTCATCCGGCACGCCGATGCTGCTGGGCGGCGACGAGTTCGGACGTACCCAGCAGGGCAACAATAACGCCTACTGCCAGGATAATGAGATTTCGTGGTTCGACTGGAAGCAGTTGGAGTCGCCGGAGGGCCAGGCCCAGATCGACTTCGTGTCCCGCCTGATCGCCCTCCGCAAAACCTACGGCGCGCTTCGCCCGACCCAGTTTCTGCACGGCCAGAACGAGTACGCGCCCGGCGTGCTGGACGTGGACTGGTTCGATGAGCATGGGCGCGGCCTGTCTTCCGACGACTGGCAGAACCCCCATGCCTCGGCCCTGGCCATGCGCCGCGCCGCGCCGCGGGACGACGGCCGGGTCGATCTGATCACCCTTCTGACCAACGCCAACGACGATCCCATCACCTTCCACCTGCCCGAGCCCATGGGCGCCCCCACCCTGCTGCTGGACAGCGCCCACCCCGGCATGGGCGAGCAGCCGCTTACCGGCACGCAGGTCGAAGTCGGCGCCCACAGCGCGGTGCTGCTTCACTCTGTGGTCGAGGGCGCGGGCGGCGCCGGACGCTGGGTGCATGAACTGCCGTTCGGGGCCACCGTCCTGGCCGAGGACCGGACGCGCTTCCGCCTCTGGGCGCCGGCCTGCGAGGCGGTGACCCTGGAGGTCGAGGGTCTGCCTGGCCAGCCCATGACACCCACCGAAGACGGCTGGTTCGAGGCCGAGGCGCCCTGCGGCGCAGGCTCGCTCTACAAGTACCGGGTCAGCGACGACGTCTGCGTGCCTGATCCGGCCTCCCGCCGTCAGAATGGCGATGTCCACGACGCCAGCCTGGTGGTCGACCCCGCCGCCTATCGCTGGCGGACGGCCGACTGGATGGGACGGCCCTGGGAAGAGGCCGTGATCTACGAACTTCATCCCGGTCTGATGAACGGTTTCGCCGGGGTCGCCGACCAGTTGGCGGACCTCAAGGACCTGGGCTTCACAGCCATCGAACTTATGCCGATCGCCGATTTCCCGGGCCAGAGGAACTGGGGTTATGACGGCGTTCTCCCCTTCGCGCCGGACGCCGCCTATGGGTCGCCCGATGAGCTGAAGGCGATGATCGACCGCGCCCACGAGCTGGGGATGATGGTCTTCCTCGACGTGGTCTATAACCACTTCGGACCTGACGGGAATGCGCTCGGCGCCTACGCCCCGCAGGTCTTCCGCGACGACATCCAGACCCCCTGGGGGGCGGCCATCGACTTCCGGCGGCCCGAGGTCCGGCGCTTCTTCACCGAAAACGCCATCTACTGGATCAACGAGTACCGTTTCGATGGTCTGCGCTTCGACGCGGTCCACGCCATCAGCGAGCGCGACTGGATCGACGAGATGGGTGAGGCGGTCCGGGCCGCCGCCGGCCGCGACCGGCATATCCACCTGATCCTCGAGAACGACGACAATGTTCCCGAGCACCTCAGCGGCGCCTTTGACGCCCAGTGGAACGACGACGCCCACCATGTGCTCCATGTCCTGCTGACCGGCGAGACAGAGGGCTACTACGCGGCCTATGCCGAGGCTCCGGCCAAGGCCCTGGCCCGCAGCCTGGCCGAAGGCTTCGTCTATCAGGGCCAGCCCTTCCCCCTGCGCGACGGCGCCCCCCGGGGCGGCCCCAGCGCCAGCCTGCCCCCCACGGCCTTCGTCAACTTCATCCAGAACCACGACCAGATCGGCAACCGGGCCCTGGGCGAGCGGCTGACGACCCTGGCCGATCCCAAGGCGCTGAAGGCCGCCACCGCCATCCTCCTGCTCGCGCCGCAGATCCCGATGGTGTTCATGGGCGAAGAGGTCGGCAGCCGGGCGCCGTTCCTCTACTTTACCGACCACAATGAGGACCTGGCCGAGGCGGTCCGCGAGGGTCGGCGCGCGGAGTTCGCCCACTTCCCGGCCTTCGCCGACCCCGAAGCCCGGGCGCAGATCCCAGATCCCAATGACCCGGAGACCTACGAGGTCTCCCATCCGGAGCCCGGACCCGACGCCGCCGACTGGCGTCACCTCTACCGGGACCTGCTGCAGATCCGCGCCCGGGATCTGACGCCTCGGCTGAAGGGCGCCCACAGTCTCGGGGCCGGCGCCATCGGCCCGGCCGCCGTCAAGGCGAGCTGGCGCCTCGGGGATGGTTCCCGCTGGACC
>JAHUZY010000025.1 GCA_019264505.1 Phenylobacterium sp.
GTATCGGGCTGCACCAGCGCCCGTAGCTCATCCAAGTCGATGGCGAAGTCCGGCGCCCGGCGGGGCAGCGGCGTGACCTTCGCCTGAGCCTGTCGCGCCAGGGCTGGCAGCAGGTCGAAGGCCGGCGCCTCGACGATCACATGGTCGCCCGGGGCGACGAAGGCGGTCATGGCCATCGCCATGGCGCTGGTGGCGCCGGTGGCGCCGATCACCTGCTCGGGCTCGACCCCGTAGCGCCGGGCGACCGCGGCGGCCACAAAGCGGTTGCCCCCGGCGAAGGTGCTTTCAAAGCGGTCGGTGACCCCGTCCCGAAAGGCCTCGCGCACGACGGCGGCCAGCACGTCGGTGGGCTCCTTGATGGTGGAGTCGAACAGGACCGCAGCCCGGGGCTCGGCCGCCACGGCGCCCAGCACCTCGCGAACCCAGGCGGTGTAGCCGCCCTCGAGGCCTGAGCGAAACCCGTCGCCGGGTGGCAGGCTCAGCCGCGCACTCGCTGAATTCAAGGCCTCGCCCCCATGGCCAGCACACTCCCTGGCCTGCCAGAAAGCGGCAGGCGCCCAGGAACCGATCCTAGTTACGGGCCTTGGTTTTTCTTGCCTTTGTGTTCCTTGACAGGGGTGGTCTCCGCATCCGCTATGCTCTGGGAGAGATGGGGAGACATAAGATATGCCGTCGGCCTTGGACGCGATCGACCTCAAGATCCTCGACCTGATGCAGAAGGACGCCTCGCTCTCCACCGCCGAGATGGCCGAGCGGGTGGGCCTGTCGCAGTCCCCCTGCTGGCGCCGGATTCAGCGGCTGAAGGACGAGGGCTATATCAAGGCGACCGTGGCCATCGTTGATCGCCAGCTGCTGGGCTTCAAGATGCAGGTCTTCGCTCAGGTAAAGATGACGACCCTCACCGACCAGGAGCGGGAGGGCTTCTTCAAGGCCATCCACGACATCCCCGAGATCCTGGAGTGCTACGCCGTCTTCGGCGAGATGGACTGCATGATGAAGGTGCTGGCCCCGGACGTGAACTGGTACCAGGACTTCATCTTCTCCACGATCCTGAAGCTGCCAGGCGTGGTCGATGTGCGCTCCATCGTGACCCTATCGGAGTCCAAATCCACCACGGCCGTGCCCCTGCGGCACCGGACCTTCCGCTAGGCGCCGCCGCATAGCCTATCCAAGGGGCCGCCGGGGCCGCGCCCACAAGGGCAAGATAATCTGAGGACCTGCGGCTAGGCTGTGTCGTCAGCTGGGAGGGTCATGGCCATGAGCATCTTCGGACGGGGACTCGCCATCGGGGCCTGCCTGGCCCTGAGCCTGGGCGCCGCAAACGCCCAACCAGCCCCGCCCCTGGCGCCCGTCACCCTGGAAGCACCGGTGGTGACCCAGCACCGGGGCGTCTTCAATAGCAAGACGGTCGCCTACGAGGCTCGGGTCGAGGCCTTTGACCTGCCAGGCCCCGAGGGCGGTCCAGCTGTACGTCTGGTGAGCACCGCCTATGTGGCCACAGGGCGCACAGCCAACCCTGAGCGGCCAGTGATCTTCGTGTTCAACGGCGGGCCCATCTCGCCCTCGCCCTATCTGCACATGGGCGCATTCGGGCCCAAGCGGCTGGCGGTTCCCGATGACCTGAGCGCCGATCCGGCCAGCTTCAAGATCGTCGACAATCCCTACACCGTGCTCGATGTGGCCGATCTGGTCTTCTTCGACCCGGCTGGCACCGGGTTCAGCCGCTTCGCCGAAGGGGTCGATCCGCAGACCTATTTCTCGGTGGAGGCCGACGCCCGCCAGCTGACCGACTTCGTCGTGGCCTGGTCGAAGGCCCATGGTCGCGAGGCCTCGCCCAAATATCTGTTCGGCGAGAGTTACGGCACCATCCGCGCCGCCGTCGCCGTCAACCAGATCCAGAAGCTGCCGCAAGACCAGAACCTGCGCGGTGCGGTGTTCATGGGTCAGGCGATGAACATCGTCGAATACGTCCAGCGGCCGCAGAACATCATCAGCTATGTGGTCTCCCTGCCGACGCTCGCGGCCAGCGCCTGGTGGCACGGCAAGGCCGACCTGAAGGGCCAGGACTTCGAGGCCTGGATGGCCGAGATGCGGACCTTCGCCCGCACCGAATACTTGACCGCGCTCGCCCAGGGGGATGATCTGGACCCCGCGGTCCGGGCCGCCGTCGCCCAGAAGCTCGAGGCCTATAGCGGCATTCCGGCGGCCTTCTATGTCGAGAACAACCTGCGGATCACCAAGGAGCGCTTCCGGGTCGAACTCCTGAAGGATCAGGGCCTGACGCTTGGCATGGCCGACGCCCGATATACCGGCCCTTCAGCGCCGGCTGGCCAGCGGGCCGCCGATCCGTCCCGGGTGCTGCCTGAGGCGCTGATCGCCGCCTTCGAGGTCTATGCCCGCGACACCCTGAAGGTGGGCGACCTGGGCGCCTACAACACGCGCAGCCCTGTCACCGCCGGCTGGCGTTATGCAGAAGGCCCGGCCTCGCCGTTCTCGGACTATCCGTTCATGAGCCCGGTCAGTGAGGTGTTCGCTCTCAATCCCCACTTCCGGGTGCTCATGGCCAATGGGCATCAGGACACCCAGACCACCACAGGGGCCATGGACTATGGCCTGGCCCTGTCGGGCTGGCCGAAGGACCGCGCCCAGGCCCGCAGCTATCAGGGGGGCCACATGGCCTACTCGGTGGAGGCGAGCCTGGCCCAGATGATGGCCGATGTCCGCGCCTTTGTGACGGTCGCCCCATGAGGATCGCCACCCGCCTGCTGACCGCAGCCCTCGCCCTAGGCCTACTGGCGGCCACGCCGCAGCCTGGCCAGGCGGAGCCGGCGGCCCGGAGCTTCGTCACCCAGCACGCCGGGGTCTTTGGCGGACGACGGGTGGCCTATGAGGCCACCGCCGGGGAGACGATTCTGCGCGACGCCAAGGGCGCCCCGGCCGCGACCCTGTTTTCCTTCAGCTATGTGGAAAAGGTCGCGCAGCCCGAACGGCCCGTGGTGTTCATCTTCAATGGTGGCCCAGGCTCCTCATCGGTGTGGCTGCACCTCGGCATGGCCGGCCCCCGGCAGGTGGACTTCGCCGATGAGGTCAATTCGCCCACGGTCCCGCCCTTCCCCCTGAAGGACAATCCCAATGCCCTGCTGGACGTGGCCGATCTCGTCTTCATCGACCCGCCGGGCACAGGCTTCAGCCGCGTGCTGCCAGGCGGGCGGACGGAGGACTATTACGGCGTCAATCAGGACGCCCTGGCCGTCGCCAAATTCATCGCCGACTGGCTGACCCGCAATGACCGTTGGGCCTCACCCAAGTTCGTCATGGGCGAGAGCTATGGGACAACCCGGGCGGCGGCGCTGGCCACCACCCTGATGGGCGGCCCCACCTCGCCCTCAGGCGAACTGGGCGCCATCACCCTGAACGGCATATTGGTGCTGGGGCCGGCCATGGGCGGGGCGGTGGGCGACCACCTTTACGGCGCCAATCTTCCGGCCATGGCGGCGAGCGCCTGGTATCACCGCCCTGAGCTGCGCCAGGGACGGTCCTTGGACGCAGCCGTCGAGGCGGCACGATCCCTGGCGGCGGACGGCTATATGCGCGCCCTCTATCTGGGGAACGCCGTGCCAGCCGCAGATCGGCTGGCGCTGGCCGAGCAACTGGCCGCCCTGACCGGCGTGCCGGCCCAGACCTGGCTTGCTAACCGCCTGCGGCTTGGACTCGGCGCCTATTCTCGGGAACTGCTGAAGGATCAAGGCCTGCAGGTGGGCGCCTATGACAGCCGCTATGTCCTGCCGCTGAAAGCCGCCGGCGCCGATCCCGTGGCCGATGATCCGGCCATGGGCCAGTACACGCCGGCCTTCGTCGGGGCGATGAACAGCTATCTGACCGGCGAGTTGAAGGTGCGGATGGAGGCCCCCTACATCCCCATCGCCTTCAGCCAGGTGAACTCCAAGTGGGACTATGGCCCAGGCGGCCCCCGGGGCCGCGACGCCGCGGCCGAGCTCGCCCAGGCCCTGCGGCGCAACCCGTCCCTTCAGCTGTTCGTGGCGGCCGGTCATTACGACCTGGTGACCACGGTGGGCGCCGCCGAATACGCCCTGAACCAGGTGGACCTGCCGCCCGAGCGCGTGACAGTGGAGGCCTATCCGTCCGGCCACATGCCCTATCTCGGCGCCGACAGCGCCAGGGCCCTGGCCGCCGATGTCCGCGCCTTCATCCGGCAGGCCGCTCAGGGCTCGGAATAACCATTTGCCGACACGGACCCTCGGCGAACTCCAGCGGCCTTGGCCACCCACACTCAGTTGAGCTAAGCCATGCTGCCTGAGTCCGAGTGGATGTCATGAAGATTGTCAGCCTCGAAGACGCCAAATCTGATCTTTCGCGCCTGATCGAAGGCGCGCGCCAGGGCGAGCCTTTCATCATCGCCAGGGCCGGAACGCCCCTGGTGCAAGTGACCGCCATCGTGACCGGCGAGGCACAGGCGTCGCGGATCGGCTTCATGGCCGGCCGTATCGATGTGCCTGCAGACTTTGACGATCTTGGCCGCGACGAGGTCGCCGCGAGATTCTCGGGAACGTCCTGAACTCGCTCTTGCTCGCCCGTCGGCCAACGGGCGACGGCGTGGGTTGACCTATCCAGGGGCCTTTCAGCTATCGAATTGACGCTAGGGCTCGGAATAGCCCTCGACCCGGAGGGATAGGGTCAGGTCCTCTGGATCGCGGGTGAAGACCAGCCCGCCCTCGCGCTCAGACTGCTGCGGGAGGTAGTCGATGGTCACGGCGCTTGTCTCGACCACCGCCCCGCCCTTCCGCAGCTCGCCGCTGACCTGCAGGGCGGCCGCCGTGGCGCCGCCAGCGTTGGCGGCCCGGAACGAGACCAGATAGCCCCCAGGCGTGGTGGTGACAGAGGTCACCGACAAGGTCACCGCCGGCGGCCGTTCTAGCTCAGCGACGGCGAAGACGACCATATAGGCGATGGCCCCAACCACCAGCAGCCCGCCGATGGCGGCGATGACCCATTCCAGCGGCGAGGTGCTCTCCAGGGCCGGCTGGGAGGGGGTAGCCCCCTCGGATGCGCCCGCGTCAGACCGGCTCACAGCAGCAACCTCGCCGAAGCTGCGCCGATGGCGCCGGGGAAGCCCAGGACGATGCTGGCGCTGATGATCTCTTTCAGGCTGTCGCCGTCGGTGCGGCCGAACACCCAGAGGCTGAACAGGCTGACGCCAAGCACGATGGCGTATCCCACCAGGGAGAAGCGGGCGAACAGGCTCCAGGCCGGTATGTGATCAGGTCGCGCCGAGCCGCCCTTGAAGTTCAGGGCGTAGACGAAAGCGTGCATGAGCCCGAGCGACACCAGGGCCAGGCTCACCGACTGCCAGGCCGACATCTTGTAGGCGATCAGCACCATCTCCTCGGTGGGCGCCATGTTAAAGGACAGGAAAAGCGCACCCGCCCCCATCAGAAAGAGCTCGCCCCAGTAGGTCGGCGGGTCCTTCTCCCGCTCCCCCTCCGGCTCGCCGCCCAGCTGGCTGCGGGCCAGCATCGCGCCGAAGCTGCCGGGCACGGTCTGGAGCACGATCTTGCCGATGATTTCCCGGCCCGACATGCCCGGCGCAAGGATGCCGAAGATGTAGAGCGTGACCGTCGCGGCCAGGGCCGCCACCAGCAGGACCACAAGGGCGTCGGCCACATCGTCACGAAGCCGCGCCGTGGGGCGCAGGCCGCCGAACCGCGACAGCCCCACCAGGGTGGGTACGGTCAGGGCCAGGAGCAACGCCAGACGCAGCGGGTCCATGTAGAAGCCGAGCTGCCACATCTCCATGGTCATCAGCATGGGCAGGGCGAAGATGAGCGCCCCGGCGAAGGCCCGGCCAAGGCCTCGCAGAAAGGCGGGATCCGGCCGCAATCCGACCTCTGAAGCAGACTGTGGGGACATGGCGGTTCCATCTTGAGCGCCTTGAGACGCCCACTGCTTAGTTCGAAACCGGCCCCAGGGTTCCCCGTCCGGGCGCCTTGGCCGCTCAAGCGAGAGGCGAAGGCCGCGGCGCGCCAGCCCTCGGCCCTCGCCGCCTTGACTCCGACAGACGAGGCATCCGTTATGCGCAACGTCGCCCTTCGGAGCATAAGCTATGCCGGCCCAGCTGGACGCCATCGACGTCAAGATTCTGGAGATTCTTCAGAAGGACGCGTCGCTCTCGACCGCCGATCTGGCTGAGCGGGTGGGCCTATCCCAGTCGCCGTGCTGGCGTCGCATCCAGCGACTGCGGGAGGATGGCTACATCAAGGGCACCGTGGCCCTGGTGGACCGGCACAAGCTCGGCTTCACCATGCAGATTTTCGCCCAGGTCAAGATGACCACGCTGAGCGATGAAGAGCGGGCGCGCTTTCACCGGGCCATCGAGAACATTCCCGAGATCCTGGAATGCTACACGGTGTTCGGCGAAATGGACGCCATGCTGAAGATCCTGGCGCCGGACGTGAACTGGTATCAGGACTTCGTCTTTTCCACGATCCTGAAGCTGCCCGGCGTGGTGGACGTGCGCTCCATCGTCACCCTGGCGGATTCCAAGAACACCACCGCGGTGCCCCTGCGGGTCAGGCCGCTGCGCTGAGGCTTAAGCGAATAGTTTAGCCATGCGCCCCCTCCGCCGGCGGCGAGATGGACAAGATAATGTCGGCGCCGCGCCCTAACCTTCCCTGGCCCGGCCGCCGGGACGAGCCCCGAGGGATCCATGCTGACTCGCCGTAGCCTGATCGCCGCCGCCGCCGCGGGACCCAGCCTCGCCGCGGTCGCCTCAGAGGCCCAGAGCCAGGACGCCAGCCCAGGCGGCGGCGCTCCGGCCCTTCCGGCCAAGACGGACTTCGCCGACATGGCCCTGACCTATCTGGACGCCGGCGCCACCCATCCCATGCCCCTGGGCGCCCAGGCGGCCGTGGAGGCCTATCTGCGGGAGAAGACCCTGGATGGGTCGGCAAGGCCCCTGCGGGTCGGGGCCCAGGAGAGCGAGATGATCGCCGCCTTCGGGACCCTGGTCGGCGCCAGCCCTGACGAGCTTTGCATCATTCAGTCCACCACCATGGGCGAGAATCTGGCCCTGCTGGCGCTGGGCTTGCCAGAGGCCGGCGGCCGCATCGTCACCGACGCCCTGCACTTCTTCGGCTCCTTCTACACCTACGGCGAGATGGGCCGGGCGGGCATGGAGGTGGTCACCCTGCCCCTGGAGGCCGATGGCCGGATCGACATGGACAAGATGGCGCAGGCCATCAATGACCAGACGAAGCTGGTGGCCATCAGCCACATCTCGACGGTCAATGGGTTCGAGCACGACCTGAAGGCCGTCTGCGACCTCGCCCATGCGCATGGCGCCTATGTGTTCGCCGACATCATCCATGGGGCCGGCACGACACCCATCGACCTACGGGCAGCGGGCGTCGATTTCGCCTCCAGCGCTTCCTACAAGTGGCTGATGGGCGACTTTGGCCTGGCCTTCTTCTATGTGCGCAAGGAGGTGCAGGAAAAGCTGCGCAGGCCGTGGTGGGGCTACCATCAGGTCGCCAGGTTCCAGACTCACATCTATCCCCACGACACCCCCGGCGACACGGTGGCCGACTATGAAGCCGCCGACAGCGCGGCGGGGCTGTTCGCCATGGGGGCCGCGCCCTGGACCGGGGTCGTGCAGCTGAACTGGTCCCTGGCCTGGCTGAACCGCGTCGGGGTGGAGACCATCCAAGCCTGGCGCCAGCCCATGGCCGATGTGGTGCAGACCGAACTGCGCGCCCGCGGCTACGCCCCCCTGACCCCGCTGGGTAGCCGCACCCCTCTGGTGGCGTTTTCGCTCAAGGACGCCCGGGCCAAGCTCTCCGAGCGGCTGACCAGCGCCAACATCCGCCTTGGCCTGTCGCAGAACCGGTTCAGGGTGTCTCTGGCGGTGTTCAACGACATGAACGACGTGGATCGCCTGCTCGGCGTCCTGCCGAAGACGCCGCCGGACTGAGCCATCCCCAGGCGTCGGCGCCGTGTTTGGTCGCCTTTAGCCTGGGCTCAAAGCCGTCTCGGCGTCGGCGTGCTCAAACCCATCGCGGTATTGTCGTACTTCACCGGCCGAGAGGCCTTCGGCGCGCAGCCATCTGCCAGCGGCGGTTGCCCGCGCCATGGACGCAGCATGCTGCCTGGCATCGGCCGAGGACAGCTCGAAGAAAGCAAAGGCCTCGAGGCGCATGATGGTGCGTTCGGGCAAGTCGACCAGCTCGGCGAACCCCCAACCGAGATTCGCCGCTTCAGGCGCGCCGTCTTGGTGCTTTGCCCCGGAGCGGGTCGGCACGAGGAATGATAATCTATAGTTGATCAAAGTGGCTCATCTTGATATGTTATAATTTATCACGATGTGCAAGTTTGATAGCATATAGATGATCGTCAAATCCAATCTCGATAAGGTATAAGTTATCATGGCCGCGACCGACCGGGCTGCCCGCGCCCTCGACAAGCGCATCGAGCCGCTGAGAACCTGGCCGGCGGCCAAGCCGCCGCGTGGCTGGCTGCGTGCGATCCGTGACGCTCTTGGCATGAGCACAAGGCAGTATGCGACCCGCCTTGGCGTCAGCCAACCGCAGGTGGTGGCCTACGAGAAGGGCGAAACCGAGGAGACAATCACCCTCGCCAACCTCCGGCGGGCGGCAGAGGCCCTGGATTGCGAACTCGTCTATGCCCTCGTCCCGCGCCGCCCCCTGGCACAGACCCTTCGCCTGCGCGCCGAAGCGATCACCGACGCGAGGCTCGCCCGAATGGGCCACACCATGCGCCTGGAGAACCAGGAGGTGACAGGTCCCGAACTCCGCCGCCAACGCGAGCTGATGGTCGACGACCTGCTCCGCGGCAGGCTCAGCCGCCTGTGGGACGACGCCCGTTGAACGATGTGCTGTTTGAGGATGACGACGAGGCCAACACGCCCCTGACGCCGCAGGAGCGTGAGGAACTCATCCCGACCTACATCACCACCCGCGCAGAGCTGAACGCCGCCGAGCAGGAGAACATCGCCGAGGCCGACGAATGGACGTTCGGTGCGCGCCGCAGAAGCATCCTCGACGTCGGCGTGCTCATGACTCTGCATCGCAGGATGCTCCGCCGCGTCTGGCGCTGGGCCGGCAAGCTCCGCCAGACTGAGCGCAACATCGGCATCCCCGCCCACCAAATCGAAGTCGCCTTGCACCAGCTCGTGGACGACGTCCGCTTCTCTAATCGGGCATGGGGGTCAAGCTGGTTTTGCTCTTCGGCCTGATCGATCACGCGGGTCACGCTTCTCTTCGCAGTCTGGATGGCTCCTTACGAGCGGAGCCGCTGCACGCATGCATGGGATCAGGGTCTGG